>NZ_JADJSO010000067.1:0-42977 GCF_016711665.1 Candidatus Villigracilis saccharophilus | reverse complement strand
AACGCGCCTCGCGTGAAAAAAGAAAGGGGCGGTCTGCTTCCAAAATATTTCTTTTATCCAGTTAGCTTTCAGAAAACGCTCTTTGCTCGTTTTGGGGCCTCAAGCGGATGGCCGCTCGGCTCACGAGGTGGACGGCGTCTTGCAAGAGACCGCTTGGTTGCAGGGATGACTGCTCCGTGCGGCAACGGTCAAACCAGCTGGACAGCGCGGCGCGAAGCGGCAACCGGCAGGGATCACGTCCAGGCGCAGCGGGTAGCCTGGGATGGATGAAAGTTTTTCTTGCGGCTTTGTCGGGTCAGGGGAGAAGCCTTGATCAATTCCTGGGTATCGGATGGCGCGGCTGATTGTACAAATGGCGTCCACATCCGCGTATTCGGCTGTTACGCCGCCATACATCACCAGAACCCGGTCGCACATTTCAGCCACGCCCCCGAGGTCGCGTGAGTCACAAGAAAAATAATCAGCGGATCTGAGTTTCATGCGCAGGCCTGTCGGGCGGTTCCAAAATTCTGCGCCTGGATCATGACATCCAAGCGGTGGTCAGCTCATCGGCAATGATGATTTGCGGGTTGCAAGCCAGCGCCATGGCGATCATCGCGCGCTGGCGCATGCCGCCCAGAATATTGATGCGGATAATCATCCCCATGGTCGGCGGCGATGCCCACCAGATCAAGCAATTCCACCACGCGTTCCTGCAGGCGTTGGTCACGCGGGAAACCAGGCATGTGTTTGATGATCGCTTCCGCGATTTGGTCGCCGACAATCCGGACCGGGTTGAGCGCATTCATCGCGCCCTGGAACACGATCGAAATATCCTTCCAACGCACGGCGTTTATTTCCTCTTCGCTTAGTCCGTCAAATCATTGCCGTTGAAAGCTCCTTCCGTTCAAGATCTGCCTGCTGAAGGCGGCAGCATATGGCAAAACCAGCATGAGCGTGGTCTTCCGCATCCGCTTTCGCCGACCAGCCCGATCAACTCGCCCTCCTTCAAAGTGAAGCTGATATTTTCCACGGCGCGCGCAGGCGCTCTGCCATTTGTTATATAATTGATTGAAAGGTTTTGAACTTCAAGCGGTGTGTTCTTTTCGGATGATTTTGCGGGCCCCGCTTCTGTGACCACAGGCCTGCCGGCATTAAGTGATGGGTATCAGCCTCGGGTTTTAATATTTGCTCAAGACCCTGCCCAAGCGAGTCAGCCCAAGAGGCCCACCATACGATCCCGGAAGCCCGGCACAACCAGCGCCCACCACGCTCCTGTGGACATTGCTCCGCGCCTGAACGCATAGTTAACATCTGACCCCACGAAAGCGCGGTCGGGTCTACCAGTCCCAAAAGTGAAAGCGTGCTTTCCGCCAATACCGCTGAAGAGACGACCAAGACCGCCTGGACCACTAAATCCCGACAGCACCAACGGCAGGATGTGATGACGAATAATATGTCCCTTTGCTTGACCCGATGGCGCGGGCGCGTAAAACAAATTTGCGTGATTTTACCGCCAGGGTCTGGGAGCGCACCATGCGGGCGGTGGTGGTCAATACAACAAACCGATCACCAAAATAATATTGAAGATGGAGGGCCTGGTCAATGCGATCACGACCATCACAGGCGGCAGGTCAGGGATAACCAGCATGATGTCGGTGAAGCGCATAAGCAGGGTCTCTGTCCGCGTCCGCCATAAAACGCGGCTACGACCCCGGAACACGCCGCCGATCACCAGGGAAATGAACGCGGCAAAAAGCCGATGGTCAGTGAGACACGCGCCCCGAAGATAAAGTTGGTCAATACATCCTGACCGGCATCGTCAGTCCCCAGCCAGTGTGCGGCGCTGGGCGGATTATAAATATCCGCTGTCGTGACATCTTGCGTTGAGCTTGGATCGTAAGGGGATAGGATCGGCGCGAATACAGCCACAAAAATAACGATCACAAGCATGATGAGACCGACCAGCCCCATGGCGTTGCTGCGAAAAACGCCAGAATTCCTGGAAACGCGGTATGGTGGAATTTTTTATAATTTGCGCTTCCATTAATTACTCCATCTTCACGCGCGGATCGAGATAGGAATACGCCAGGTCTGCGAGCAGGTTGGCGATAATGACAGATACCGCGATCAGGAGGAATGCACCTTGCGGGCGGGAAGTCCCTGCGGTTCAATGCTTCCACGATGGTCATGCCCAGCCCGGGCCAGGAAAGACGGTCTCGATCTGGATCACCCGCCCACTGTAAAACCAAGGTTGATGGCAGATGATCGTCACCAGCGGCAGCATCGCGTTCTTTATGGCGTGATCTTTAATATTTGGAAAACGTTTAACCCTTGGCTTTGCAGTAAGAGTATAATCTTCTGAAGCACATCCAGAAGACTTGAACGCATGATCAACATGTACTCGCCCATATACACCATCGTATAGGTCAAGGTCGGAGGAACATATGTGGCGCGATATCACCCCAGCGGGTCAAGAGCGGTGGAAGGAGGACATGCCCGGGGTCGACATGCCAGCGATCGGCATGCCGTGGTTGCTTCCCGAAATAAAGCAGATCACCCCCCAGCCAAATGTGGATGCTCCACGCGACAAGGCTTAGGTTAAGGATAAATAATCCAGCGAGGTGCGCGCCTTCCAGGCTGAGAACATGCCAAAGAAAATACCGATCATGATCGCAAGGATCTGCCCCCGCGCCGATCAGAGGACCGTATTCCATAGACGCTCGGAAAAGAATATCGCTTACAGGTCGGTTGGTGTGAAAGCTGATCATCAAGTCGCCCTGGATCAGGTTGCCCATGTAGATAAAGAACTGCGTATCAAGCGGATTCACCGCACAACTGCCGACCTTGGCCCGGGAGTTCAGCGATTCGAAGCAATTGACGATCGGGTTTGTCGAGTCCATACCGGACTCGAATTGCCTCAATATTTTCCTGGTTAGCCGCAGGTCTCGGATCCCAGCGCGCGCAGGTCGCCAGGCAGAATGCGAAAAGAAAAATTCAGGATAATGACAAACAGGATCGTGAATAATGCCTAGCTAATTTTGCTTAATAAATAACGCCAGCGTTTCAAAGGACATCTTTTTTCCGCACTCCAATTAGCAGGAGGTGCGGAAAAAAAATGGTATTTATTACTGGTTCGATCACCGCAAGCGATGTCACATCACTTAATTCGATCTTGGCGAAATCTGTCAACCAACCCGTAAAGCGGTCTGTGCGATAGGCTTGAACATTCTGTTCGTAGTAAGGGATGATATAAACCACATCATTGAATGCGACTTCCTGCATTTTCCAGACGAGTTCCTTGCGCTTATCAAGATCAAGTTCAACCGCCTGCTGGGCATAGAGCGCGTCAAACTCCGGGTTGGAATAACCGGTCTCGTTATAGCCTGTCGGGATCTCGCCCAGTGGTTTGCATTCAACAGCAGGTTCGGGTCTGGATCAGAACCCCAGCCCCACAGGATAATGTCATAGTCAAATACGGGGCAGCACTGGGATGTCAAAGCATCGGGATCCGTTGCGGCCAGTTCAGTCTTCACGCCAATTGCAGTCCACATTTCAGAGAGCAGTTCAGCCTGTCGAGGGGCGTCAATGCTATCGCTCGGCCAGTTTATCCGGAAATTAAGCGGTTGAGAACCATCCGGCATTTCGCGGACCCCGTCTCCGTCTGTATCCGCGTAACCGGCATCGTCCAGGATCTGATTCGCCTTGGCGACATCGAACGCATAATCTTTAATGGTGTCGTTATACCAAAAGCCCAATCCGTCAGGGATCAAGGTCAAGCCTGGGGTGCCGTACCCAAGCAGGACCACATCAATTAACTTTTGCTTGTCTGTCGCATGCGCCATGGCAAGGCGGACGTTGCGGTCCTGCAGAGCCGGGTGACCGGTGCAAAGACCGCCCGCATCGGTGGGGCAATTTTCAGGGGTGGCCTGATTGAGGATAATATCTGAAACACCCGGCGCGAATGGAGCGCCGTTGATCACTGTGACGGTGGCTTCCTCTTTTAATGTTTCCACGGCAGTCGCGGGCATTTCAGTGATCATGTCCACCTGTCCGCTTTTAATAGCCTGGACAAGGACATCCTGACTTTCAAACGTTTGGAATA
Source organism: Candidatus Villigracilis saccharophilus (assembly GCF_016711665.1). Taxonomy (NCBI): domain Bacteria; kingdom Bacillati; phylum Chloroflexota; class Anaerolineae; order Anaerolineales; family Candidatus Villigracilaceae; genus Candidatus Villigracilis; species Candidatus Villigracilis saccharophilus. The sequence continues at coordinate 38,893 of NZ_JADJSO010000067.1, read as the reverse complement.
TTACTTCATCCACTTTCGGCGGGGTCTGGAAATGTTCCTTATTGGCCGCAAGGTGAACAAATTCATTTTGTTTGTATTCGACCATTTTGAAAGGACCGCTGCCGATCATTTCGAAATTCTCAAATTCGACAGCCGCGGCGCCTTCGGCATGATCCTTCCAAATGTGTTCAGGGAGGATATACATGAAGACCAATTGGCTTTCAATGTTTGGAATTGCCTCGGAGAGGGTCAACACAAGCGTGGAATCATCCGGCGCTTCCACGCTTTCAATATAGGCTGTGTACGAATTCATATAGGGGAAATCGTCATGCGTCTTGTACAGTTCGTAGGAGAACTTAATATCTTTAGAGGTCAAAGGCTGTCCATCATGGAACTTGACCCCTTGATGGATCTTATATGTGTAAACCAGACCATCCTGGGAGTGTTCGACGCTGTCGGCAAGTCCCAATGAAAAGGTGCCATCAAGGTTTAGCTTATACATGGCATCGTACACCAGGGCAAAGATCGTATATGCTTCAGTAAGAACCGCGGAACCGGGGTTGACCGTATCCGGACTGCCCGCCCAACCGATCCTCGCAGCTGTTGGCTGCCCGCCCGAGCCTCCACAGGCGGAAAGGATCAATGCCGCCAGTAAAAATACATACAGCACCTTTTTTTTCATGTTTTCTCCTCCGTTTGATAATTAATCATATTCCCAAAAACAATATGCGCCATGACAGAAATCATCTGCCATGGCGCAGTTGGTCGTTAATAAATAACGAAATCGCTCAGGGGAATATCCACTGGTCGGGAATTTTACTGTAAATTCCAGATTAGTGAAAGTAAATATCAGCCGTTAACCAAATGACATGCCGCCCAATGCTGAGGTGCCGCTTCACGCCATTCAGGGACATGGGTCTTGCATTTTTCAACAGCTACAGGGCAGCGCGGGTGGAAGCGGCAGCCTGACGGGGGATTGATCGGACTGGGCACATCCCCAACTAAAATGGTGCGTTTCCTTGCCCGTTCCTTGCGCGGGTCTGGGACCGGAACAGCAGAAAGCAATGCCTGTGTGTATGGATGGAGCGGTTTTTCATAGAGTTCATTTTTTTCGGCAATTTCAACAATTACGCCGAGATACATCACCGCCACGCGGTCACAAATATGGCGCACCATGCTCAGGTCGTGAGCGACAAAAAGATAGGTAAGCGAAAGTTGATCCTGTAATTTTTCAAGCAGATTAACAACCTGGGCTTGAATGGACACATCCAAGGCGGAGATCGGTTCATCGCAGACGATGAAGAGCGGGTCCGATGCAAGCGCGCGCGCGATGCCAATGCGCTGGCGCTGTCCGCCTGAAAACTCGTGTGGGAAGCGGTTGATATGCCGCGCATTCAAGCCGACCAATTCAAGCAGGTCTTTAACGCGCGCATCGCGTTCCTGTTGACTTTGTATTAGCTTGTGTACGCGTAAGGGCTCGCTGACAATGGCGTTCACAGTCCAGCGCGGATTGAGCGAAGCGTAGGGATCTTGAAAGATCATCTGCGCTTTACGGCGGATGTGCATGAGTTCACTACCTTTGGCATCATGCACGCTATGGGTGTCGATGATCGTTTTGCCGGATGTTGCTGGATATAAACCAAGCAGGGTGCGCCCGGCGGTCGTCTTGCCGCAGCCGCTCTCGCCTACAAGCCCCAGTGTTTCACCCTTTTGAATATCAAAGGAAATCCCATCCACAGCGCGGACTGCACCAACCACGCGCTCGATCACGATCCCTTTTGTTATGGGAAAGTGCTTGGTTAGATTCTCCACATGCACAAGTGTTTCGGTCATCGCAAGCCTCCCGTCTTGACATTCACCCAACAGGCCGCCTTATGCTTATTCTCGATCTCAACCAGTAAAGGATTTTCGTTGATACAGCGCTCCTGAACATATTCACAGCGCGGGGCGAATGGACATCCGCGCGGTTCAGACAATAAATTTGGCGGCACGCCTTGAATGGATTTTAAATTCTTTTCGCGGCGGCGGTCGGCACGCGGCAAGGCTTGAAGCAAAGCCAATGTATAGGGATGAAGCGGGCTGTCATAGAGATCGTCAACCTGAGCTTCTTCAACGATAAAGCCCGCATACATCACGATCACCCTGTCAGCCATCCCCGCAACGACGCCCAGATCGTGAGTGATCCAGATCATCGCCATGCCGACATCTTCCTTCAATCGTTTCACCAATTCGATGATCTGCGCCTGAATGGTTACATCCAGAGCCGTGGTCGGCTCATCGGCGATCAACAGGCTGGGAGTACACGCCAGCGCCATCGCGATCATCACACGCTGACGCATGCCGCCTGAAAACTGGTGGGGGTAATTCCCGAGACGGTTTGCCGCATCTGGAATGCCCACCATCTCCAGTAGTTTGATGGCACGTTGGCGGGATTGCTCCGCATCCATCGGTGTATGCGTTCTTAATGTTTCTGTGATTTGACGCCCAACCGTCAAAACGGGATTAAGACTGGTCATTGGGTCTTGAAAGATCATGGCGATCTCTTTACCGCGGATGTCTTCCATCTCGTTCTCGCTTAACTGCAGCAGGTCTCTGTCTCGATAGTTAACAACTCCGCTGACAATTTCACCGGGCGGCGTCGAAATGAGTTTCAGTATCGACATCATGGTCACAGATTTCCCGCAGCCGCTCTCGCCGACCACAGCCAGGGTTTCACCCTCTTTCAGCGAAAACGAAACCCCATTGACGGCGTAGACAGTTCCCTCGGGCGTGTGGAAGCGGGTCCGCAGGTCTTTTACATCCAGAAAAGTATGTGTCGTATCCATCAGTTACACCGTTCGACTGCGGGGATCAAGCGCATCACGCAGCCCGTCGCCGAGAAAGTTGATGCTCAGGGTGATCAGCACGATCAACATACCAGGGAAGAACCACAGCCAGTATGCCGATTCAATATAGCGATAGGCATTTTCGAGCATATTGCCCCATGTGGCTGTGGGAGCGCGGACGCCCATGCCCAGAAAGCTGACATACGCTTCCAAGGAAATCGCGCCAGCTACACCCAGCGTAGCGGAGACCACGATCGGGGCAATGCTATTCGGCAGGATATGCTTGAAAATAATTTCCCAATTGGGAGTGCCGGTTGCCCGCGCCGCCAGAATAAATTCGCGTTCCTTGATGGATAGGAATTCCGCGCGGACGATGCGCGCCAGATAGGGCCAGCTTGTCAGCCCGATGATAAATATAATGACGATCACACTTCCGCTCAACTCACGTCCAAGAATATTTATATTTGATATTTTCCCTGAAAAAAATTTTGACATGACGATCAGCAATAGCAGTTGCGGCATGTTCAGCATGGCTTCTGTGAAGCGCATGAGCACCGCATCGATCTTTCCGCCGAAATAACCGGCAAGCGCCCCGATCAAAATTCCTATCGCCACTTCAACAATCGCCGCTGTGATCCCGATCAAAATGGAGATCTGCCCGCCGTATACTGTGCGCGCAAAAATATCACGCCCAACGGTATCCGTGCCAAAAAAATGCTGTGCGCTGGGCGGCTGTAAACGTTCTTTTGTGTTTGTAAAATTTGAATATTTTTCAGTAACAAAAAATGCTCCGCCAAAAGAATACAGTGTCAGCAGGATCAAAACGATGCCGCCAAATATCGCCATTTTATGGCGGCGGAATCGGCGCCAGGTGAGATTGCCAAGCGATAAAGGCGGCGCTTCAATTTCTACAACGCTTATTGCTGAAGATTGTTTTGGAAAGTCCACTGGGGTTGTCATGGCGCTCCAGGATTTTTCTAATCAAACCGAATGCGCGGGTCAAGCCACGCATAAACAATATCTGTAAGGATCTGAAAGAACACCACTGACACGGCGATCAACATGAGAATTCCCATTACCACGGGTGTATCTCCGCGATCAATGCCGTCAATAAATAATCTGCCCATCCCGGGCCAGGCGAAGATGCGTTCTGTGACTACCGCGCCACCGAGTAATAACGGCAGGTCAAGCCCTACAATGGTGACGATGGGCAGGGATGCATTCTTGAGTGCGTGAATATAAGTGATTTCCCGTTTCGGCAATCCCTTGGATCGAGCGGTGCGGATGTAATCCTGTCCCAGGACCTCCAACATGGTGCTGCGAATATAGCGGCTGTACGCGGCAAAGCTGATAAAAGCGATGCTAAAGACCGGCAGGATCATGTGGATAAAGATCTGTTCCGGCGTCTTGCCGATCTTCGGGTCGAACATTCCAACGGTTGGGAGATGCGGCAACCCCCAGCGTTGAAAATTGATCGAAAAAATATACATGGTTGTCAGTGCAACAAAAAAGATGGGCATTGAATACCCAAAAAATAAAATGGCTGTAAGAATATTATCGAAAGTTGAATATTGCTGTAAAGCGGAATAGATCCCCACGAGTAAAGCGCCGAGCACAATGACCACCTCGGCTGTAAGCATAAGGATCAATGTATTCGGCAAACGTTCCATGATCACGGTGATGACCGGTCTGCCCGTTTGTACGATCGAAGTCCCAAAGTCGCCGCGCAGAACTCCGAGACGTTTTCCCTGAGTCTCTGCACTGCCATCCCCGTCCAGGTCCACCTTTGTCCAATTGTTTCCAACGAGCCAGTACAGGTATTGGATATAGATCGGTTTGTCCAATCCCAATTGACGCGTAAGCCGCGCGCGATCTTCCGGTTTGGTCGGCATTCGTCCGCCCATGGTGGCGAGCGGATCTGTCGCATTTTGCATCAACACGAACAGGATCAGGCTGATGATAAGCAATAAGGGTATGGCTTGCAGTAGGCGGCGGACAATGTATCTTGTCATGGGAACACCTTCAAATCAAAAGGAAGGGGTTCTGCGTAGTTATTCGATAATCCCGCAGAACCCCTTTGGAATTTTACTTGATCAATCTATTACTTGAGGTCCCATTCCATAATATTATAGAATGCGGTTGCGCCGGAGACTTTAACATTGGTCAAGCGGGAGCTGATGGCCCAAATGTCTGGATCCCAATAGATACCGATCCAGTAGGCTTGATCAAAGATCAACTTTGATATCTCGTGGAAGGTCTGCTCACGGGCGGCGGCATCCACCTGGGCGCTTTCCTTGGTGAAGAGAGCTTCCAAGTCGGCATCGCAGACAGCCTGCCAGTTACTGCCATCGGGGGCGTCGTCGGTGGGAATGTTACTGCACATCCACTCAGAGGTGTGCGGATCTGGGAAGTTGGCAGTGGTGGAATATTCCATCAAGTCAAGTTCACCCTTCGCAGCAGGACCGCCTTCGGCGTAGCCATCGAAGAAGTTTTCAGCATTGATCAATTCCGTGCCGATACCAACCTCAAGAAGCTGCTGTTGGAAGACTGCCTGGATTTCCTTGCGGATCTCGCGGGTGGTGGTTCCGTAGGTCAGGACGAGTTCAACGCCGTCCTTGTCACGGGTTCCATCGCCGTTGCTGTCTGTCCAGCCGGCGGCATCGAGCAATTCGTTCGCCTTGGCAGGATCATACGGATAGGGAGCAATGGCCGGGTCAACAAAGGGCATGTTATCCCAATATGTGGCGGCGACTCCGGTGCGACCGAGCAGCAGATCGGTCACAAGGGACTGGCGGTCAATGGCATAAGCGATCGCCTGGCGCACGCCCTGTTCCTTCAAGGCAGGGTGGCGGTTCTCGTGCAGGCTCACGTAAAGGCCTTCGTTATATCCAGAAAAAGCGGTGAACATTTGAACGCCGGCTTCTTCAAGGGAGGGAATGTCTGAGTACGCGATGAATGTGCCCAAATCGCCTTCGCCAGATTTCAGAGCGGCGATCTGTGAAGCATCATCAGGAACGAAACGGATGAAGATCTCGTCCAGTTTGGGGCGTCCGAGCCAGTAGCTTTCGTTGGCAACGAAGCGGGCGAATGAACCAGCTTCCCATTCAGCAAAATTGAACGGACCGCAGCCAACCATCGGAGCGCGGTTGTATTCGGCCGCGTTCAGGTTGCCGTCTGCTTCAAAGACAGGCTGAAGAACATGCTTGGGGATGATACCCTTCCACAAAGTCGCCGCCCAGGGAGCAAAGACATCCTTGAAGGTAACGACAACGGTCTGCGGGTCGGCGGCGACAACACTTTCCATCTCGTCATACGGGCTCTGGGACGAAACTGTGTTGTTCGGGTCCATATACATTTCGTATGTGAAGACAAAGTCATCAGCGGTGATCGGCTCGCCATCAGACCAGACAAGATCATCCCGCAGTGTGAAGGTTAAGACTTTGCCGTCCGCTGAAATCCCGCCATTCTCTGCAGTAGGCATTTCTTTGACGAGCACGGGCACAGGGTTATTTTGATCGTCATAGTTCCACGCGTAGCAGCTCCAGATCTGATACGTGATCCCTGTGAACCACTGATTGGTGTACAGCGGATTCAGGTTATCAAACTCCTGCGTAAAAATGAACGTTGCGACTTTTTTATCAGCCGCTGCAGCTGGCGCTTCGGTCGCGGCGGCAGGTTCTTGTCCTGCAGGTGCTTCCGTTGCGGCAGTTCCGCCACCACATGCCGAGAGAACCAGCATGAGAGCGGCCACCAGGAACAATACAGACTTCAGGTGTTTCATTGTTTTCTTCTCCTTTTTTGATTTGGCTGGCGTATGGACGTCTTGCCTCATACGTTACTCATTAAGTAATTGCAGTTCTGGAATCTTGGCCTTACGCGTATTTACATCGAATGAACAGCCGCTGGTCAATACATGGATACGAACACCGCTCACCGCGACCGCCCCGCCGTTTTCGATTTCCGCCACATTCGTAGATTCTATCTCGCTCCCATCCACGATCGTGACTGCGCCCGTGCCTGCTACTGTTATGGATGATTCATCTTCCACGATGGCAGCGGTATTCTCATCAATACCAACACCCAACAAGCCCGGATGTGCCGCGATCAAATACAATAATCTGCCAAGCCGGTCACGCTGACGGAAATGCTGATCAAAAACGATCTTCTCTGTCAGCCCCAAGCCTGGAGCGAACTGAGCCATTCCTTCGCGCGGAGTTGCTCCGCCTTTCCCGTATGCGATCATCACTTTCGGCATAACCGCCGCGCCGGCGCTTGTTCCGCTGACGATCACGCCGCGCTGATACGCTTCCAAAATTGCAGTTTCCAGCGGAGTTCCACCGATTGCAGACGGCAAGCGCATCTGAGCTCCACCTGAGATGAAAATGCCGCTCGCAGATTGAACTGCTCTGAGCAGGTTATCATCGAAAGACTCTGCTCGGGAACGAAATTCCAAGCTGTGAGCAGAACGAGCGCCTAATTCTAAAAATATGGCGGCATAGTCCCTGCCAGTATTCCTCAAAACCGAAGGCTGTGGAAAAATAACAATTTCCGCATTCTCTCCGCCGGCGCGCCTGACAAACTCCTGCAGCACGACAGGTTTTTTATGATTTTCATTCCCGCCGATCGGCATCAAGGTAGTCATGACTGGGCTCTCAAAAAAGCGACCAGATGATCGGCTGTAACAAGGATATGATTTTTCATGGCTTGTTCAGAGTCGGCGGCATTATGCGATTCCAGCGCGGCGATAATGGCTCTGTGTTCAGCAACATCTACAGGGTCGCGTTCAGGGAGAGGGTGGACTGCGGTCGCCGCAAAGTTAGCGATCAGCATCGTTGGGAAAGTTGCCCACATTTGGTTTAATGTGCGGATCAAATATTCATGCCTGCTTGCCAGATATATTTGCTGATGCAGTTTTCTGTTTAACTCCCGATATTTTGAAACAAATTCCGGCGCACCATATTTTTCCACTTCCACCTGCAGCTCTTTGATAACAGCCAATTCTTTTGGTGTAATGATCCCGGCCGCGATGGAAGCTGCGCGGCTTTCCAAAAAGGCGCGATGGGAATAAAGGTCAAGAATATCGTCTATCGAAAAAACAACCACCCGCGCCCCGCGGTACGGCACATGTTCAATCAACCCCTCCGCGGCAAGTTCTTTAAGCGCCTCGCGCACAGGCATTTGGCTGACCCCCAGGTCCTGCGCAATGCGCTCCTGACGCAGCCATTCGCCGGGTTTATAATGCCCATTAAGAATCGCTGCGCGCATTTGTTCTGCGACAATATTACGCAATTGCTTGTGCGACGGAGTATCTGTAAGCAAGGGTTCTTCTTTTCCTAATAAATTAGATATAATATCTAATTAGAGAATATCATGTTTTACAAGGCATCGTCAATAGGGTTACAATATTTTAAGGTGAAAAAGGCGGCATCATTATGGATAATCCCATCAAATTGACGGAAAAATACGAGCGGAACGGCTGGCCGTCTCTAAAGAGACCTGACATCAAACCGCCTGTGGGATGGAATCTCTCGCTTCTCACCTCCCTTGAGCGGATTCGGTCTCACACGCTTTCATCTCAGGGTGAGATCGCCTGCATCAAAGACGGAGAGACACTTTCCGATGTTTTCAGTATGTCTGCGGATGGCGGCTGGCTTTCACGGGTCACAACCAATCGGCCGCTGGCGGCGTATTGGGATGACGAGATCCCTGAATGGTCGCCCGACGGCAATTGGCTGACCTTTGGAATCGACGGGCATGTCCACATGGTTCCGCGCACGGGCGGGCTGCCCAAAAAGATAACAGACTTCACAACCTCTGCAAGCGGCGCGCGCTGGATGCCCGACTCGCATGGCTTGATCGTTACTGTTGAACGGAACGATACTGATCAATTACTTCTCACCGACCGAGACGGTTGCTGGCCGCGCGCGCTAACCACAGATACCATCGGCGATCATTGGGACGCGCGTCCTTCACCTGATGGAGAGTTTATTGTTTTCAGCTTGCGCCGCTTCGATGATCTAAATAGACTCGACATTATTTTGCTCGAGATCGCCACTGGAAAACAAACTACTTTATATGGGAAACCTTCCACGCGCGCACTGTCTCCGAAATGGTCGCCGGACGGAAAATGGATAACGTTCATCTCGCAGGAGACGGGAAGAGAAGAGTTGTATCTCATCAAGCCTGATGGCGAAGGGCTGCATCAACTCACAAAAACAGGGCGGGATATTTTTCAATACGAATGGTCGCCCTCCGGGAAACAGATGCTCGTGGTGGTGAACCGAAACGGCTCGTTCGAGTTAATGCTTCTCGAAACAGAAACAGGCGCAATGGTCGAATTAAGAAGCGAGACCGGTATTCACTCGAATCCAAACTGGGCTCGCGATGAATCCTTTATCACGTTTGAATTTGAAGGTCCAGCCCTTCCTCCCGATCTGTATCGCATGGAACTTTCCAGTAAAAAAGTTACACAGTTAACTTTCTCTACTCCGCCGGCGCTTCAAAATAATAAAATGGTTGTTCCAGAAATTGTTTCGTACAAGAGTTTTGACGGCTTGGAGATTCCCGCATTTTTATACCGCCCTGAAAAATCGAACGGCGCGGCGATCTTATATCCGCACGGCGGGCCAAAAGATCAGTATGGATTTGGGTGGGATGAACTTGCGCAATATTACGCAGCGAAGGGTTATACATATCTTGCGCCGAATTATCGCGGCTCAACAGGGTACGGACAGGACTTCGAACGCGCCAATTACAATGATTGGGGTATCGGCGATACGCAGGATTGTCTGCACGGCGCAAAATATTTACGAACATTTAAAGATATCCAGCCTGACAGAATTGCGATCAGCGGCGGAAGCTATGGCGGGTACATGACGATCAACGCGCTCGCGCGTGACCCCGAATATCTTTTTGCGTGCGGCGTTGCCAAATATGGTGATGCAAACCTGGTCAGCTCCTGGGCGCAGTGTGAGAAGCGGCTGCGCCTGTATACTGAAGTTTTCCTGGGTCATCCTTCAGATAATCCTGGTGTTTACAAAATGGGCTCCCCGTTGCATGATGTAAAGAATATTCAGAAACCTGTCTTAGTTTTGCATGGCTTGTTGGATACGGTCGTTCCACCTGAAGCCAGTGAAGAATGGATCGAAGCGCTGCGCCGTGAGGATAAGGTTTTTGAATACAAAATCTACGGAAACGAACCGCATGGTTTTTTACGCCGTGAAAATCTTTATGATGCGTATGAGCGGATGGAAAGATTCCTGGATTGGTATTTACTACCGAGGTAATTGAAATGGATCTGAAAATTCAAAAAGAAGCCCCCGAGCATTATCAGGCGATCCACGATATCCTGATCTCCTGCTTCAAGAGCGACGCCGAAGCAAAACTTGTTTCAGCTCTGCGAGAGAATAACAAAGCTGTCATAGAGTTGGTTGCGCTGCATGAAGGCGAGGTCGTTGGACACGTTATGTTCTCTCCCGTAACCACCTCCCCTCCTGCGAATGCTTTGGGGATTGGACTTGCCCCATTAGCCGTAAAGCCTGCATTTCAAAGGCAGGGTATTGGCAGAAAATTAGTTCAAGAAGGATTACTCCTGTGCAAGGAAATGAATTTTGACTATGTGGTTTTACTGGGGGATCCAAAATATTATCAACGCTTTGGATTTATAAAAGCCAGCGATCTTGGAATAAAAAATGAATATGGGGTGGACGAGCCGTTCATGCTGATCCAATTCAATAAGGTGCCATTGCCTAATAGCTTGGTTCGGTATTGTGATGAGTTTTCTTTGTTTTTAGTATAAGGAGGTAAAAATGAGTAGTAATTTATTGACTACACGAAATATAGATTTCTTTAATTTCGACGCGATGACATGGGATGCTGTCGCGGAACTACCACGGGATGCTCCTCTTGTTCTGCCGCTCGGCTCAGGTTACGACCTAAACCTGCTTGCTGACCAATTGGGAAACCCGCCACGCGTTGGTATTTTGCCAGCCATACCATTTGGCTGGCGCGGGAGTGGAATCGAGGTGCCTGATGCCATCATGATCCAAGTTATCATGAATTTGCTTGACAGCCTAAGAGATGACGGCTTTTCAAGGGTCTATTGTCTTGGGCCGCAAGGAATTGATCCGCAAGCATCAAATATCAACTCCCATTCCGCATCATTTCTACGCTTGCCGAATGTAACGGCATACTCGTCGGCTGTACATCTTCCGCCTGATAGTGAGCGTGAAAAGGTAATCCTTATCCCGATTGGGCACACAGAACAGCATGGATACCACCTCCCCCTTTCAGTAGACACCATTATTATTGACACAATAGCCCAAGATACCACCATCAGAGTGCCTACACGCAGTTTCTCATTACCCGTCACACCTTATGGTGTTAGTACACACCGCGCCTCGTTCGCCGCGACGCTTAATGTCGGCGGACGCGCATTCGAAGATTTTTGGGGCGCAGTGATCGACGTGCTCGCCGCGCGAGGATTCAATCGCTTTTACTTTATGAGCGGACATGGAGGGAATTCCTCCTTTTTAGTAAACGTTGTAAAGTACGCCGGAGAACGCCATCGCCGAATTTTTTGCGCAACCGCTTTCCTGCACACCTCGGGCGCCATCGGGTCGGTCGCGCTGGAGAAATATCGAACTTCGCCGATAGGCGGCATGGGACATGCTTGCGAACTTGAGACATCCTATTTACTTCATTTGCGTCCCGATCTTTGCCGAATGGAGCGAGTAGTGGACGAAATGGATTTTATCTCCACACCAGATTATTATATGGATTGGATCGAAGGCGGTTCTTTAGTTGCCAACCCGCCCTGGGACGACGACACAAAAACGGGAGCATACGGCGCGGGCAGTCATGCAACCGCAGAAAAAGGCCGCCTCTGGCTGGAGGCGGCTATTGAAGAAAAGATAGATCATATTGAACAAATTCACGAGCAGCATGAGCGCCGCGAAAAGAGAAGAAATGAAGGCTACGGGCTGTGGGGTAAGTTCACTTAACTACGAAACTATACTTCACACCGCAAAATGATGTGCGGCCAACACGCAATGTCCAGACTGTGGAATAGGTATCCGGCTTGCTAGGCGCGGTAAGTAAAAACTGAACGGTGATCTCACTTCCTGTTGCAACAGTTTTTGGCAGATCCTGGATCGGTTTGCCGTCATTACGCAAACCGCTCTTGTATCTAAAATCCACGCTATCGCTCAACCAGGCCCGTGTGCCGTTATTGAACAATGTAATTGCCACATAAAAACTTTTACCCTGTTCAACAGCAAATCCCATTGGCGGAGTTCTGCCTCTAATAGCACAAGTCCATTCACGGCCGGTATAAATGCTCCCCCCCGGGACACCCCCATCTCCTTCACTGCCAGGTATTTGAAGGATGACCGCGGGTGTTGTGGTAAAAGTCGGCAGAGGAGTCAGTGTGGGTAAAGCATATAAGAATGTCGGTAATGTGGGCGCAGAAATCAATGTTCCGGTCGGAAACGGGGTCAGGGTTTGGGTTAGAGTCGGCGGAGAAAAAATAGCGGTCTGCGTACCAGCGGCGGCGGCTGTCTGCGCGATGGGCGTTCCCAACGATTCAGGCCCCACAGGCTGCGGCACCTGGGTGGAAGCGCCAAACGCAGGCACCGCGCAGGCAAGCAAAGACAAGCTGGCAAAAAATAAAACTATTTTTCGACTGACTCGCGATCCCAACATATGATCATCCTCATTTTCTCTCATCCATGATTCTATCAGTAAACCGGGGATGATAAATAACTGAAACGATTGTAATATGCATCAAATTCCTTTATGCCTGATAAACTCCTCGCCCATCCCCATCAAATCATCATGATCATCCGGGATTGGCAGACTGGCCAGCAGGTCCTGTGTCTTTTCGCGCAAAACCTGACGGGCGGGCGGTTCGCCGGCTTCCTGCCATTTCTCCATGCTGTAGCGCGGATAGACCTTGCTGACATAATATCCCGTTTTGTAATTCTTCAAGGTGGACGGTTGACTCAAGAAGCTTTTACCTGGCCCCACTTTATTGATCTCGCTCAATGCCGAGTTGACATCGTCAAGCTGAAATCCATTTGCGAATCTCAAAGCCTGGTCAATGATCTCGTGGACGTGAACAATGGTGGTTGGCGAGATGGACTTCGAGCCAAGAGAATCTCCGATGAACGGGGCCAGATGTCCGCTTGAGAGAAGAAGCGCGAGGGTGTTCATCCAATAGGTATCGGCGGCGATCAAGTCCATACCCCAGCCTGTTCCACTTCCTGATGTTGAGCAATGCGGGATGCCGTAATGCTTCATCATTTCGGAGCAGGCCACGCTGATGAGGACGCTTTGCGGGTCGTAGAAATTGAGCATGGTGCGCATGTCAAAATAAACAGGTAACATGCCGAGCAGGATCGGCGCGCCTTTCTTGATGGTCTGGCTGATGACAAGTCCCGCGAGTAGTTCAGCCATGAGCAGCGTGAGGGTTCCCGCCGGCGTGAGTGGAGTGGACGCACCTGCCATGCTGTAATTCGAGAAGATGACTGGCAGGCCGCGCTCAATGGAAATCTTCATTTTATCCACTGTGCCGGCATTCATACAAAGCGGACTGACAGGGTTGAAATATGGAATGATGAACGGCTTTGTACCGAGATCACCATGCAGCTTTTCATACATTTCCATCACATCTGGAAATTTATGTTCATCGGAAACGAGCAGGACTAAAGGCTTGGTTGTATTTGAAATATGCTCAAGCGAACCGACCAGGTCGCTCTGATCTTCAGGGACATCGCGAACAATACCGACAGTGGAGATCACATCATACAACGGCAAAGCCGAACCAAGCCGTACCAGGTCGCGGAAGTTTTCACGCTTGAATAAATGCAGTTTTTCATCTACGGGGTTTTGATAGAACAAGGCGGTCACGCCCACGCCAAAACTCAGGCGATTTTCCCCAACTTCAATTTATGTTCGCCACGGCGATCATAGATGTCAATTGTCTTCGGCGCGGACTTGATCGCATCCTCGACAATTTCGGACGTAAATTTGATGACGCGATCTTGAGATTTTAATCCAAGTTTATGTTCGAGCAATTGAAGGATTTCAGGTGAATCAACCCTAACACCAGTCTCACTTAGCACGCGGAGGGTATTGCGGTGTGCTTCCTGAATTTGTTCCTCGGTCATTAAAGTTAAGTGCGGACGGACGTTGTTCATAAGGTTATGTCTCCAGCCCTAATTTTACAGTAAAAAAGTGACAGTCATTTTAAAAACGACTGTCACTTCGTACAAGTTATTTCTGCTTTTCCCAGATTTGACGATCTTCTGGTTTCTCGGCATCCAGGTAGAGCGGGTCAACCTCCTTGAATATCTTATGCCCATGCGAGGTCCATAACTCGGCTGCAAGTTTACGGCCGTCACAATCAACACCTTGAGAAGAGAAGTACTGGCAGATGCGAGTCACGTCCCGTAAAAAGATGGTCCACGAAGCGGGGTTTGCCTCGGGCAATACCACCTGCGGGAAATCGATCAAGGTAATATCACCCATCCAATATAAGATATTGTAGGCGGACAAATCGCCGTGAATGCGATGATAGGTAAGCATCAGGTCAATGTTTCGCACCACGCGATCATAAAGAGATCTTGCTTCATCCAACTCCAACGCGACGGTGCTAAGCGCGGGAGCAGAGGTGTCTATGTCGCCCACATAACCCATCAGGATGGCGTTCTTCTCCATCGCATACGGCTTGGGGACGTCCACACCAGCCTCGTAAAGAAGCTCAAGAGTCTTGAATTCATAAGCGATCCAAGACTGATGCCGAAGACCTTCCCCATAACCGGAACGCTTGGCGATGGCGTGGACATCGCCGCTTTTGACGAGAGCATTGCCATCCTCACCAAGGTCAACACGGCCAACGCGGTATTGCTGATCGTTCTTTAGATTGCGGAGGGAGCGCGGACGATAAACCTTCGCAGCCACCAACGGCGCATCCACTTCGACCCCGGACCTGCATTGGTACACTGACGCTTCCTTGCCGCCTTTGACTCTGCGCAAGACATCCGAGATCCACTTGTGTTCATAGAAGTCACCGAGCGAGTCGAGCAGCCACCATTCCTCAAACCTCGCGGCTTTATAGGTGAATTTGAAACTGCTCTTCGAATCGTCCTGTGCCTGGACAAACTTCTGGACGGATAAAGGCACTTTCTTCGGGTTGCGCAGCGGATGTTTCTCTTTGCGCACGCCGGGGCGGACATAGTTATTTAATTGTTCGTTATCATCCAATTCATTGAAGAATTCGATTGCATCATTTGTATTCATTGCTGTTATTTACCTTGATAATAAAAAACCACAGGAAACGACCTCCTGCGGCAATGGGATCAAAAACCGCAGGGCGAGACGCACCTGCGGTTGGCTAGTAAACTAAAACGACTTAACTCGTTACTATAACAACCCTTCAGAAGGCGCGCTCAAAACAAGTACGGTGGATAATGTGCTGACTTTCATGTTTACGTGCCTCCTTTCGAAATAAGATGATGTAGTGATGGGATTTTATAGCAAGACCCATGTAACGTCAAGTAATTTTGTTAGCGGGATTGTGCAATAAGTCGGATAATGAAGAGAGGTGCGGATCGCAAGTGAACGGCAAGAAGAAAAATGAGTTGAATGAATTTTAGAAAGTTGACAAACGCAATAAGTCGGGAAGGTGAGCGCAACAAGTCGAAAGATCGTGAGGGAGACTGGGGAGACAATCAAGAGAAAGTGAGGAAGAACGAAATAAATGGAAATGAAAAAATGAACAACAGGCAAGCGGAAGCAAACCTTGCGGGCATCGAAAGGTGCGGAGATCGAACAGCACAACGATCAGGGCTCAGGGCGAGAGAGCAGAACGGGAAGGTTGTTTGAGCGCATGCTGCGTGGCTTCAAAGATGAGACGACAAAGATTGAAAGCCAGGGAAAGCGTGTCGCTGATCGTCATCGATTTTGCAGTGTTGCTCAATCCGAAGCAAGGAGAGCGTTTGAGATGTCTGCGAGCCTGAGTGGCATTGCGGCACTCGGCATACGACTGCCTGCCCATGCGCAGATGCCAGAGATCGGAATCGACCTGAGTATCGCGCGCGAGCCGGATGGAACCATCCGGCAGGGACAGCGAAGTGCTGAGAGAAAAACCAAGGCTTGAAGTCTGTTCGGGATCGGCAAAAGGACAGGCGGTTCGGGATACATGCGGCTCGGCACCCGGGATATCGGGATCGGGCTGATGTGTGCACTTGCGATGACAGACCCATTTGGTGGAGTGACGCTGATAATCATGACCATTGCTGGTCATGCGATAGCCGTGCGGACAGAGGGGAACTCCGTTTTGATCATAGCCGCGCTTGAGGCATGTGAGCGCGAGCTCATCTCCCTCGGCGTGGCGGATGCGGATGGTGCGCAAGGCGTGGAGATCCTCATGAACATATTGAAGGATCTCATCAAACCCCTCCCCCGCATCCCCGAGGAACTCGCCGATCTTGAGAGAGGGAAAACGCTTGCGCAGATCCTGTAGACCAGGGATAGTCAATAGATGGTCATTGCGATTGGCCGGAGTGCAGGGACCTGTCAGCGGCCAGACCAGAAAGAGCCGGTCGTCGATAATGTTGAAGGCTTTGGATTTGTATCCGAAGTGATGTTTCCCGCGCGGGGCAGAGGGTTCCTTTTTTTCTTTGGAAGCATTCGGATTGGTTCTGCCGGGCTGATTTGTGCCGGAGTAATACACGTAAGCCGATTGCGGGTCACGCCAGGTCGCGAAACGACAATGCTCAAAACAGGCGGGTGTGTCACAGGCGCAACCATCCTTGCCCGCCAGTCGCGCAGGACATTCGCGCTTTCCCCCCGACTGTGAACAGGTTGGCACTTGATGGCGGCAGATCATCCTTGAACGGGAGGAGATCAATTGACAATCGGTGGAGACCGAAACTCCCTGGTCCTGCGGGTCGCCCGGAAAGGTGCTCTGAGTGGGGATCAGTTGATAGGCCATCAAGCCTTGCACCAGACTATCCTGAATGTTCGTCAGCCAACCCAGATCCGTTTGGCCAAAGGCCCACGGAAAAGTGGACGCACGGCAGGTCAGACTGCTCAAATCCCAGGCGGCGGCAATACTCCCCACCGCGTGTCACGGAATGCAGTTCCTGGACCAACCTTTCCCAATCCCAACTTTGATAATGCGCCAGGAACATCCCCAATCCCAGACTGAGCGGGTCAAAGGGCGGCGGACCATACTGGCTTTGAAAGCGCTGTGCAAAGTACGACCTCCACGGACTGAAATCGAACAGCCGCAGCAACAGATCAAACTCATCCAGTCCCGACAGATCCTCATCGGCTGCTTCAAGCCATTGATAATATGATCGGCATGCACGACCGGTCCAGTTGGATGCTTCTCCAATCGCTGGCAGTTGCAGTGGCAACATCCTTCGAATGTTGCCCCAGCTAAAGGTCTCCACAAACCCCGCCAGTTCCAATCTCCGTTCCGCCGCGGGCTGTGCGCGTCCTTCATTCAGCTGCGCTCGGCTTTGTCTTTCTAGTTTCCCAAATGGACTGTCTTCGATCTCGATCAACTTCTTCCCGGGTGTACCCGGGATCCAATTGCTCTTCATCACCGCCCCCGTACTTTACGCTGCCATTCCCGATTTTGACGCAGGGCCTGCCGATAGTTCTCTCGCTCCCCTCGTTCACAGATACTTCGCAATTGGATCGACAACGCGGGTAGTCTCAACAGCGCCAGTGCTTCATTATGCAACTGCCGGATCCGTTCCCGCGAGAGTCCCCACTCCCGTCCGATCTTTGCAAAATTTTGCTGCGCTTCCCCGTTCAACCCATAATGCAGTTCGATCACCGCTCGCAGTCGCTCCGACAGTTCCTCCAGTTCTTCCCCAAGTGCCTCCCTGACCTGCTCCTGATACCTCCTCTCGATCAGCGCTTCCAGGCTGTCTCCCGCACGCCTGCTCTCCAGCCAGCCTTCCGCTTTCTGTGACCCCACCACCGCCTGCCACACTGCATTGCGAATCGCCACACACGCGTAGCTTGAGAAGCGCACTCCCCGTCCACTGTCATAATGCAGGATCGCTTTCCACAACCCGATCTTCCCTTCCTGGAACAGATCCATGTATTCCGCTTTCCCCCTTCCCTGACGCACCACTGTACTGTTTTATAACATCGTGACTCTCCCTGTTCGAGAACATCGTGCGCCCTACCCATATCTGGTGGTGTATCCTGATAATAAAGGAAGGCCGCCATGGAAGAAGAATGGATAGTGGATCGCAGCAAATTAAGGGGATATGGTTTGAACACCCAAATTGGAGTCGGGAAAAATTGCAAAAGAGTGGGGCGATCGGAAGCCTGGGTAAGGAAGTGGCTAAAGCGAATTCGCCAAGCACCGTTGGAGGATCGCGAAGTTCTGATTGGACGCTCGCGAGTACCCCATAAACTTCCACCTTCAATACCCGAAGAAGTGGTGAACAAGATTCTCGATATTCGCGATCACCCGCCACAACAATTAGGGCGTATTCCGGGTCCCCTGACGATCATGTATTACTTGAGCAAAGAACAATCGTTGATAGATAAGGGTGCGAAACTGCCGGTCCCAGTACGGTATGGAGAATTCTTGATAAACACCATAAGATCCTCGCCCTTCCGCCCATTGCGAGCCAGAGGAGCGACCCCGTAATGGGAATGGATTTTCATGATGTCAGTACTGTCCCGAGCGAAGGCAAGCAGCAACATGTGGTCGAAATCCTCAATCTGGTCGATCATGGTTCGTCAGCCGTCGTTGCTTCAGAGCCAGCCAGTGACTACAACGCTGAAACAGCGCTCCGCAAAGTTGCCGATATTTTGCAGGACACAGGTTGTCCAGATCGCATTCGCCTTGACCGCGATACGCGCTGGGTGGGGAGTTGGACTGCCAGGATTTTCCCTCGCCGATGCTGCGTTTTCTGCAATGTTTGGGAATGAGCCACGGGTTTGTCCACCTCGACATCCTGAAAAAATCCGTTTGTGGAGCGCTATCATCGCAACTTCAAATACGAATGCCAGCTAGTTCAGAATCCCACGGATCTGCCCAATACCTTAAGTTAACAAGCACTATGTCCAGTTTTACAATTTTGAAAGACCAAACCAAGCCATCACCTGTGGCAATCAGCCACCCATTTAACTATCTAACCCTGTGCAAACCGTTAACCCAGATCGTTGGTTGATGGCGTTGACTGGCAAAACCTACAAACGAAAGTTGATCCGAAAGGATGTTTCCAATGGGCAATCAGGCCTATTACGTTCAGAAAAGTCGTCGCGGGCAAATCGTTGTGATCTGGGTGGATGCACAAAAACGGACATTGAGTGTGTACAAGGATAAAGTGGTTATCAAAACGTTGCCGATCAAAGGACTGCAAAACTGCACAATGAGATTCCAGGAGTATCTTGAACTTATGTGCAGGAAGCCATCTCAGCCTGCGTAAGGCTCAGCATCGGACTGTCAGATATGGGTAGGGCGCACGGTGTTCTCGAACAGGAGAGCGATGTTATAAAACAGTACACACCACCATCAACCAGATCAACCCCTTGTTTTCCCGCAACAGGCTTTCCATGCATTCCGCGCATCCCGCTTGTGCGCATCCGTATCTCGCTGCCCCGCTCGATTGGCAATACGTTACAATCGTCATCACGACATCTCCTTTTGGATATTGGAATTTGGTCATTCTCATTATCCGCTTTGGAGATGTCGTTGTCTATTATTTCCCTTGAGTTGAGTTCCTTCTTTTTTTGAGTTGAGTTCCCCTCGTCCGACTTATTGCACTATCCCTTAGCGGAATGCGGGCTTTGGGCTGCTTTTTGAAAGATGCGGACTGAAGTCCGCATTCCATTTTTTACTTTTTTCTCGCGCGCAACAGGACCGTGAGATACAACACGATGCCGAAATTGAAGAATGACGCACCGCGAATATCTGGCACGGAGCCGATGAAGGCATCTTTGGGCCAGATCAAAGCCAGCCAGTCTGCAAGCTGGGGGATGATGGTTTTGTCGTATAGAATGATCGCCAGCGCCCCGACGAATGCGCCGGTCACATTGCCTGCCCCGCCGAGAATGACCATCGTCAGGATCATGCTTGAGACGTGAAAGGCCATCAGGTCGGGTTCCACAAAGGAAAGCGTAATTGCATATAGCGCGCCGGCAATGCCAGCCAACGCGGAACTTAACATCAACGAGATCGTGCGCGAGCGCGCCACATTCACACCGACAGATAATGCGGCGAGTTCGTCTTCGCTTAACGCGATCCATGCGCGGCCGGTGCGGGATGCGATCAGCCGATGACTCATCCACGCGGCGAGAGTCACAATGCCGAGGACGAGATAATATTTCTGGGTCTGGCTGAGCAGGCTAAGGTTAAAGAAATGAGGCGCGCTGACCCCACCGATCCCGCCCATGCCACCGGTAAAATCCAAATTGATGATCACCTGTCGAACCAGCAATCCAAGCGCAAGAGTTGCAACCGCAAAAAAGTCACTGCGTAGTCGTTGGGACAAGAAGCCTTTTAGCAAGCCGAGAAACGCGCCTGCACTTGTCCCAATAATCAACACCAGAACAATATCAAATTTGGAAGTGAACAACGCGGTGATATATGCGGCGAGACCAAAGCTCGCAGCAAAGCCAAGATCGAGCATGCCTGTAATACCAAGCGCGAGATTCAAACCCAGCGTGAGCAAAATAAAAATCACAGCGAGGCGCAGGATGATCTGTCCGCTTTGCAAAACGAGGGGAGCAACTGCAAGGACGATCAGCAGGAGGATAAACCAACGCTTCACACCTGCGCCTTGAACTGGTGCCGTCAAAATAATAAAATCGCGGACCGTGGTTGACTCTGCCTCCCCTTCCCCGCCGAAGCCAGTTGGTTTCCAGGCAAAGAGAATGACAAGCAAGGCAAGCAGCAAGGCGGGAGTCCATTGCGCGGCGAGGTAGTAATCACTCAACGAAGAGACCACGCCAATTAATAAGCCGCTGACCAATGCGCCGAGTGGATTGCCAATGCCGCCAAGCAGCGCGGCCATGAATGCGAAGAGTCCGCTCTGCGCGCCGTGACTTCCAAATGGACGGGAATAATACAGCGCGAAGATAAATCCCGCCGCGCCGGCGAATGCGCCGCCCAAGGCAAATGCGCGTCGAATGGTTTGGTTGACATTGATGCCGATCACCTCTGCCATTTGGTGACTCTGGGATAAAGCGCGGATGGCTTTGCCTGTGCGCGTCTTTAACATAAACCAGGTCGCGAATGCCACCAAGGCAAATGCCATCAGAATCACAAAGACATCACTAAAGCGGATGATGATATTGAACGGCAAACCCAGCGTTTTTACAAGATTGATCTCAGGCAATAAAGAAGGGATTCCATCGGTGGGAACTTCAGGCAAACCTGGAACACTGCGATGTTCCCCAACAATCCATGAGCCTTGAAACGTACGCCAGACCAGCGCACCTTGGAAGAGAATAAATGAAAGACCGAGCGTGGCGATCAACGGCGCGAGGCGCGAATGCCCACGGAAGGGAGCGAAGGCGAGTCGTTCCACACCAACGCTTAGTAATGCGCCGAGTCCCATTGCGGCGAGGAGTACGAAGGCAAGTCCGCAGGCGATCTGTAGTGGCAGCCAATTTTGTTTGATGCCGATGATGTTAATGATTGAAGTTACGAGCGCGGTACATAGAGCAAAGACATCGCCATGCGCAAGGTTCAACGTGCGGACTGTGCTGTAGATCAAGGTCACGCCGATGGCGTTGAGAGCCAGGACAGCGCCATTTGATAACCCGAAGATCAGGATTTGAACAAAGGTTTCAAATAGATTCGGCGTATTCGGTTTCGGAGCATTTGTTGATTGGGAAGTTTGCGGAGCTTGCTTCGCGGCTGACCAGGTCACTTCGTAATCACCGTTACAGTTCGGTTGACGGTCATGCCAGTGAATTTCAAGCCGACCTGATGAGCTGGACTCTGTTTCAAATAAAGCTGAGATGGTTACATCCTCACCGAGTATTGACTCAACTGCGTTGTCTGCGATCTTTGGCTGATCTGCAATTGGAATTTGTCCATACGCGATGGCAGTACATGGGATGCCATTTGAGCCAGTGAAGTTGTAGATCAAACCAGCAAGGGAAGAATTCTGGATCGTGAGAAATATCTTGAACGACTTACCATCAGCAGTGGAACCTGTCCCCTGCCATTGGCCGTCGAGTGGAGAGGAGGGCACGGAAGTTATGGTTGCAACTACCTCTGTTTTTACAGGAGTGCAGGACGTTAGGAAAAGGAATACCAATAAGATAAAGGGATATTTTTTCATGAGAAATAATTTTTCTCTCTATCGTAAATTTTATCGTCGGATGTCGTTGCGAGCCGCCGATCTTGTTTGTAGGTGGCGAAGCAATCTCCTCCTGCATCAGAGATTGCTCACCGCACTAGCGCACGGCGCAAGTGTCGGGCGAAAACCACACCTGCCCTGGCGGGCGGTGCCAGGGAGAGCGCCCTCGCAAAGACATACCTTCCATCAGCACCCACAGGGCAGTGAACTGGTGGAGTCCAGAGGATCATCTCACGTGTTTATCGAAGAATCTCAAGGACCGCGCCATGAATTCAAACCACGGTTCGCCGATAAAGGAATGACCCTCATCCTCCTGGGAAAATATCTGCGCATCTTTATTCGCTGCGATGAAACCATCATACATTTTTGTGGACCATTCAGGCGGCGTGCCGGCAAATGTCAGACCGTCTTTTGTGCCGTAGTTGATCTGCACTGGCGCGCTGACGTTGTCCAAATGATACAGCGGAGAAACGGCTTTCAGGATCTCAGGATCAGCCACAGAGTTAAAGTAGGAAGCGATCAAATCGGGGGGAAGATCCAGGGGCAGGATGTCTGAAGAGTTACAGCCAAATTCAAGTTCACCCGCGAACACATCGCCAAGACAACCTGGTCCCCAACGGCCAATAATGTCAGAAAAATCCGCACTGACCGAGGAATAAATGACGGCTGCTTTGACGCGCGAGTCGATGGTAAGGACTTTGAGAGTCACGCCGCCGCCCATGCTGTGCCCCCACATGCCAATGCGTTCAGGGTCTGCCTGCGGAATGGAAGGAATGGCGTTCATCAAATTGATGACATCAATTGCAAGCCCTGAATAAAACAAACTCTCTCCAGTTTCAGAATCACCCCAACTGCGGTAATCAGAGGAGAGAGTCAGATAGCCGCGGCGATTTAAAAACTCCGCGGCGCGGTCTGTTCCGTCACCGGAATTGTAAACCGTGCGCGAAAAGAATCCATGATTCATCATAATAACCGGATAAGGGGCATCACCGCTCTTTGGGATCTGCATGATTCCAGTAATGGTCAGCCCGTCGCTTGGATATTCAATTAAATAACGGGTGAAATTTTCGGTCTCAAGCAGTGTTTCGCGAAGTACGATCTTCCCGCTTTGAAATTTATGGCTGCGCAAGCCGTCAATGGTATACGGCTGGATCGCCTTTTCGGTCGTGCGCGTGGCGGTTGGAATTGGCGTGATAGTAGGCGTTAAAGTTGCGGGGGTGATCATCACATTGGGCGCAGGCAGGGTGGCAGTCGGCAGGATGGAAGCAGGCGTGCAAGCCGCAAGAAAAATCAAGAGGAACAGGCAAATGCGCTGATTCACAAGCTCGGCGCTTTCCATTTTTTGATCGCATCCGCAAATGGGGGGAGTATTTTCTTCGCGCGGAATGGATACCAGCCGATCTCGCCGCGCACGGCCTGTTCCTTTAATTCAGTCGAACCCCAGATCAAGGATGCTCCAAGTGCGCCAATCAGAGCGGATGTCCAGTTATTTAGCATGAATAATGAACCGAGAATGCACAATGCGCCGGAGGTCATCACGTACGGCCACCATAAATAACCAAAATATCTTTCCCCGCGAATCACCCAGATAAAACCCAATCCGATAATGAAAAGCGTGGCGATGCCAAGTAGAAATCCAAATGAATTCATTTTGCGCTCTCTTTCATGGATACGAGTTCCGCGGTGGAATATGCGCTGCCACGCGGGTCACGCTTGAGCCAGTCAATCTTTGTGGCATTGGGATATTCAGCCAGGATTTTCGCGTGGCGTGGATTGTTCGGATTCGCGGGAGCATGTCCGTGCTTGATGCGTTTTTGCTGGCGATAAAACTCAAACGAGTCCCAGAGCAAAGTCACACCGAGAATGCCGCACATCGCAGATAAAGGCAGGCTTGAGACAAAGAAAGATGCGACCTCAAACCCGAGTCCCAATGCAAGGGCGATCAAGGCCGGTATCCACAAATTGACCGTTTCACGCTCGATCTTCCTTACAGTGACATGCCCCAGCCAGACGCCGAGGAATGTCGCAAACGCGGAAGCAAATCCTAATAAATTAATTGCCATTTCGACTCCCATGAAAATATTT
Source organism: Candidatus Villigracilis saccharophilus (assembly GCF_016711665.1). NCBI lineage: Bacteria > Bacillati > Chloroflexota > Anaerolineae > Anaerolineales > Candidatus Villigracilaceae > Candidatus Villigracilis > Candidatus Villigracilis saccharophilus. The sequence continues at coordinate 14,655 of NZ_JADJSO010000067.1, read as the reverse complement.
TTCTATTATAACGGGCGCGCAATACGCTTTCATTTTTAAGTAAACTCTTATTGAAACCTACAAAATCTACCTGTACTAATTTGTGAATAAACATACAATAATCCAACCGAGGAGAGCAACCCAGGAGAAACTGTATGCACATTGCGATCGTCGGTGGGGGGATTACCGGGTTGAGTGCCGCGTGGGAATTACAACAACGCGGAATCAAATTTACCCTGCTGGAAGCCTCAGATCACTGGGGCGGAAAAGTCGTATCAGCGAAAATCAATTTAAATAACAATGCGAAGTTTTTGGTCGAAGGCGGGCCAGACACCCTTATCACACGCAAGCCCGAGGCGTGGAATTTGGCGAACGAGTTGGGAATGCAGGATCAGATGGTCAACCCTGGTTCTGAAACCAGCGGGACTTACGTGCTGGATCACGCTGCTCTTTACCCGATCCCTGTTTCGGCTGCGCGATTCATTTCCACTCCCCTGCTGACCGTGCGCGGAAAACTGCGAATGCTGGCGGAGCCATTTCAACCCGCCCGGCGAGACTATGAAGACGAGTCGCTTGCAGATTTTGTGCGCCGCAGACTGGGGCGGGAAGCACTGGAGAAATTCATAGGTCCAGTGCTGGGCGGAATTTACAATACAGACCCGGAGACTCAAAGCATCATGGTCTCCTCACCGGTCATGCGGGAGATGGAAAGAGAAGGCGGCGGATTGGTTGCGGGCGCAGTCCTGCGGGCATTCCGCGGAAGGAAAAAAAGCGGGCAAAAAATTCCGCGCTTTGTTTCATTCAAAAACGGGTTACAAGCATTGACTGATGAATTGGCCCGTCAACTTAAAGGGGATTTGCGTTTGAATGCGCGGGTTGAAAGAATCGCGCAGAACAACAATGGGTATCAAATATTTGCGGCGGATGGAACCACGGTCCACGCGGACGGCGTCATTCTGGCAGTACTGGCGAATCAAGCATCCGCGCTGGTCAATGATATTTCCCCAGAAGCCAGCCGACAGTTAAGCGCGATCCGCCACCAAAACATTGGCACGCTTTCACTCGTGTATCGCGAGTCAGATATCCCCAGGCAACCCGTCATGAGCGGGGTAATGATCCCGCGCCATGAAAAAAGAATGATCGACGCGATCACCTTCACGTCACGCAAGATGCCGGAACGGTCAACGGAGGGATACGCTGTGCTCAGGATATTCATCGGGGGCGGCATGCCTGAGATGGTGGAATATGGCGATGAAAAGCTGATCGAGGCAGTCAAAAGTGAACTCGCGGAATTGCTCGGTATCCGCGCCGCGCCGCAGACCTGGACAGCGTTCCGCTGGCAAAATGGATTTCCGCAGGCGGATGTAGGGCATTTGAAACGTGTGGATGAAATTGAAAAAAACCTGCCACCAAATCTTGCGCTGGCCGGCAGTTCATACCGCGGCATCGCCGTGCCTGATTGCATTCGTCAGGGACGAGAGGCGGCGGAGAAATTATTTTTTTACACCAAGGAGCATAAAAAATGAAAGTTGTTCGTTACCTAAACAATGCACGTCTGGCATTCTTTTCCATCGCGTATGGATTAAGTGGCGCATTGATCGGGGGGACATTAAATCGAATCATGATCGCAGAACTGGGGTTACCCGCATCGCTGGTGGCCTTCTTCTTTGCCGTTCCGCTTTTGATCTCCCCTGCGCGCGTCTGGCTTGGCTACCGCTCAGATGGCTTTCCTGTTTTCGGCAAACGCCGCGAACCGTATATCATCTTCGGCGCTTTGGTCATCGGGCTGGGAATCTTCGCAGCTTCGAACGTGGCGGCGCATCCCTCAAAGAACATGGCGCTTCTAGTATTAAGCGGCACACTTTCGTTCATGCTGTACGGGCTTGGACGCAACCTGGCGCATAATACATATCAGGCATTGGTCTCAGACCGCTACACAGGCACAATCCGCACACGCGCCATCACTTTCTACGAAGTGGCAACCCTGCTTGGCTCTGTCATGGGAGCGGGCTTCATCGGCAAGGCGCTGGAAAGCTATGAACCCGCAAAATTGATCAGCGTGTCCACAGGCGTTGCGGTTGTCATTTTTATTCTCGCCGCCTTCGCAGCGATCGGACAGGAATCCCGCGATCAGGCGCTTCAAATTGCGACTGAAAGCGCCCGAAAAGTTCCATTCCAAACAGTGCTGAAGGAAGTTGTCTTTGCGGACCCGCAAGTACGCATCCTCTTTACACTGGTCATCTTTACCTTTATCGGAACCCTTGCGCAGGATGCCCTGCTTGAGCCTTATGGCGCGCTTGTACTTGGGATGAGCGTCGGCGATACCACCCGCCTGACCATGTACTGGGGATTGGGAGTGCTCGCTTCGATGCTGACCTGCGGCTTGTTCCTGATCAAGTGGCTGGGATATATGAAGTTGATGCGGACGGGCATCGTCGCGAGTATTCTGGTCTTCGTTGGATTAATCGCGACAGGTTTTATGGGGAACGCGGGCATCTTTAAGAGTTTGGTTTTCGTGATGGGGCTTGGCACCGGGCTGGCCGGCGCGGGCATGTTGAGCGCCATCATCTCATTCACCACACCGATCCGCGCGGGATTGTTAATGGGAGTCTGGGGCGTGGCGAATATGGTCGGGCACGCGGCTGGCAATCTGACCGGCGGCATCCTGGTCGATAGCGTCCGCTATGCGACAGGCAATGCCTTCTTTGCGTATTCATCCCTGTTTGCGATGGAGGCGGTCATGCTTGCCGTTGCCTTATATCTCTCGACAAAATTAAACGCGAATGTGTCACACGCATACACCGAAGAAGTGAATATCCTGGCGGCAGCCGCTTCTGCGGATTAAGCAAATCTCCCCGATCAAAAAATCTCCGAGCGGTCAAAACGCACGGAGATTTTTATTTCAACAGACCCAGACCATTAATAGTCGCGGACTTCATCCTGCAGCCCTTGCTCAAAAATATCTTCGGTCTTTTTAAGCAATTCGGCGGCGACATCTTCATCCACAACGGCTTCTCCGCAATTGGGGCAGACCTGCGCGGGAACATTCCGCATGAGCAGGCGAAATTCATCCCGCTCGAAGGGAATGGATGTGGAGCCGTAGATCAATTCAGCTTGTCTGCAAATTAAGCAAATCATAAAGACCTTTTAACCACAACACTTGCGGCGCGCGCCAATGCGGTGAGTGTCACGAAGTTGCACAAAGGAAGATCTGTTTTACCTTCGGCTTCTGCCGTCTTTTTTCCATTTGTTTGGGTCGGGGACGTAGACTGTGACCACAGTGATGGTTTCAGTTTCTGGGTTCTCGGAGGTGACCACATGAAATGGGCGCTTGCCCTGAAAGCCCATGATCAGACGGCTTGGCTCGGGCATTTCGGCAGAATAGTCCTCGATCACATCCGCAGCCTCCAATGCCTTGCGGACCTTGGCTGGGGATATTTCACGCTCGAACATGCGCTGGACTGCGTGGGCACGGTAGAGAATTTTAAGCACGGGTTGATTATACATTGGAGAACATGCCCCGTATTCCGCATCATGTAATCATAAAAAGAATCATTTCAACCAGAACAATACACCACGAACATATCTCCCAGTCCGCGGTTGATAATCTCGCATTAAAGTATATTTTTCTGGCTGCGAAGATCATCAAAAGGTCACGATATGGGATGATGAAGTTCTCGCCGGATAAAAACTGCTTATCCTGAGAAGATCGTGTTGAATATTCCGGTGTTGGATCCAGCAGGTTTTATGAGACCGATTTACCATTCCCACTATTCTGATTGGTAAGAATTGCAGTGTCATTGTGGAACCGAAAATGCTATACTGTAAAAAATATTTTCAAACCTTTGCCGATTGAAATAAATGGTGAGTATTTTATTTTGACATACAATTCAGGTTGTATATAATGAATTGGGAAGGTGTTGAGCTTTCCGTCCACAATTCATGATTGAATGCGTGCACCGTGCGCGACCTGTCGTGTGCACAGGTCACACAGGAGAATAATTCATTGGATTTTACTACCCTGGCGATTGTGTTATTCATTTCCAATCTCCTTCAAATCACCGCACTGATCGTTCAGATGAAACTGGCAACCCGTTACAGTGGCACGGGTTGGTGGACGCTGGGTATTGGATTCATCGCGCTGGGGTTTCTCGCGATGTTCCTGCGAGCCTTGCCTGGATTGACTGCGATTGGCGTCTTTGCCAACAATTTGTTTTTTGTGGGTGGGCATATTCTGTTCTACACGGGTGTCCTGCGTTTTTTTGAGCTCCGCGAACGCAGCCGGGGACTGGTGGTCTTCCTGGCCGCCTATGTTGTAGTGGACTTCTTCTTCGTCTTTATCTATGATCACATTGTTTGGCGTGGATCAATTTTATATCTTACCATTGCTGGTTTGTCGTTCCTGACCGCCTCATCGCTCTGGAAGTATAGGCCACGCTTGCTGGAAGCCTCGTCCAATTTTTTGGCGGCGGCGTTCATCCTGCATGGGGTGGTGTTTGTGATCGGGTTTATGTTGGTACTCCTTGCTCCGCCCGCCACCAACAGCCCGACAGCCAGCAATCCCGCCCAGGTTCTTGGGATCCTTGATGGTTTGATCGCCACTACCTTGTGGACTTTCGGATTTATTTTGATGGTCACCCAGCGGCTTAACGCCGACGAGCGCCAGACGCGCAAGGAGTTGGAATTGATTTTCTATGCCAGCCCCGATGCGGTGATCCTGTCGCGTATGGAAGACGGTTACCTGGTCGAAGTGAATGATGGTTTCGCGACTCTGAGTGGTTTCAGCCGCGAGGAGGCGCTTGGCAATTACTCAATGGATGGTCTCCACTTCTGGAAATCCCAGGCCGACCGACAGCGGATGCTGGACGAGCTGAGCCTGAACGGTACATGCAAGGACCTGGAGTTTGAATTCCGTCGCAAAGACGGCAGTGAGTTGACCGCTGTCTTATCGGCGCGCCTGGTCATGGTGCGCGGCCAGCCTCATATACTGAGCGTGGTGCATGATGTGACCGAGCGCAAATTACTCGAGATACGCCTGCAGAAACAGGCCTCCACAGATGTCTTGACTGGGGCTGCCAACCGCCGCTTCTTTATCGAGTCCGCAGGTTATGAACTCCAGCAAGCGCAGTATCTGAACCGGCCACTATCGGTGGCATTGATCGATCTGGACCATTTTAAACAGGTCAACGATAACTTTGGGCACACAGAAGGTGACCATGTACTGGTGGAATTTACGCGGTTGTGCCAACAGAATATCCGCGATGGCGATATTTTGGCGCGTTTCGGTGGTGATGAATTCGCGCTCTTACTGCCCAGCTCCGATGTGACACAGGCAGTCGCTGTTGCCGAACGTATTCAACTTGCATTGGTTACTTCGATCCTTACCACGGGAAATACGCCCCTTGAGATTACGATCAGTGTGGGTATTGCCGAGATGCGCAGGAAGCCCGAAACACTCGATGAAATTCTGGCCCGCGCCGACCAGGCGCTGTACCGCGTTAAGGCGTCTGGTCGCAATCGTGTGGAAATCTATCAGGAAGCAGTCCCGAATTTATAATTACTGCGGAAGCAGCGTATTCGGGTACGGAGCTCAACATCTCCTTAAGTTGATGTGTTATTTCCAAAGCCCGGAGACTTTGGATTCCAGATGGGAAAGAATGCTAAAATGTCTCCACATGAATACTCCCCTCAGAATCTCCGAAGACCATTTTCAACGACTCACACGGCTGCTGGAGCTTGAAGCCGAAGCGGAAAAACAGGAGACGATCCGCTCGCTTGAGAAGCTCTCGCCCGCCGAGGCGGAGGCATCCGGCAACAGCCTGATCAATCTCGTCATCCGCGAAGAAGATTCGGGAATGGGCGGGCGCACCTTGTTAACATTCAGCAAGCGCAACGAAAATTTACATCTGCCTTACACCCGCATCGGGAACGGCAGCCCTGTCATTCTTTCAGAAGAGGGATTGCATACGAAAGACGCTCCCAGCTGGCGTGGAATTGTCAGCCGCGCGCACAAGGACATGGTCCAAGTCGCGTTCACACAGGAGCCCGAATGGGATTCGGACAGACCCAGCTTCAGGCTGGACCGTTCGACGGATGAAATTTCAAGGCAAAGACAAAGACTGGCGTTGGAAACAGCTCGAGGCGCGAAAGGGACGCGGCTCTCCATCCTGCGTGATGTGCTGCTGGGAAAGCAAAATCCTGTTTTCAACAAACTTGAATTTCCAGTTCCATTCAACAAGAAATTAAATGATTCGCAAAATCAGGCGGTTGCATTTGCGTTGAGCGCGGAAGATATAGCCATCATCCACGGGCCGCCTGGGACGGGCAAGACCACGACACTGATCGAGCTGATGCGCCAGATCGTGCGCAACGGGCAAAGTGTGCTGGCTGTGGCGGCGAGTAATCTGGCAGTGGATAATATGCTCGAGCGTCTGATCGACGCGGGCGAGAATGTGATCCGGCTTGGGCATCCTGCGCGTGTGACACCCGCCCTGCGTACCCACACGCTGGATGAACTGGCCGAGATCCACCCTGATATGAAACTCGCGCGCAAGCTGACCCGCGACGCGCATTCATTGCGCAAGCAGGCGTCGAAATTTTTTCGGGTCAAGCCTGACCCCAACCTGCGGCATTCGCTGCGAGAAGAAGCCAAACAATTACTGAATGAAGCGCGTCAGATCGAAGATGCGGTGACTGAAAGAATTATCAGCAACGCACGGATCGTTTGCGCGACCGCAACGGGTCTCGACTCTGATTTTTTTATGCGGCGCAAATTTGACTGGTGCATCATGGATGAAGCCAGTCAGAGCGTAGAGCCTTCGGCGTGGATCCCCATCCAATACGCAAATCGTCTGGTGCTGGCGGGCGATCATTTTCAACTTCCGCCCACGGTCATTTCGCCCGAAGCCATGCGCGGCGGTTTCGACATCAGCATGATGGAACGCCTGTTGAATATCAACAGCGGCCTGAGCCGATTGTTGAATGTGCAATATCGAATGCATCAGGACATCATGAAATTTTCTTCGGATGTCTTCTACGAAGGCAGCTTACAAGCCGATGAATCGGTTCGCGCCGCTGGCTAACTGATTCGCCTCAAATTAGATCTTCCCTGTTGACAGATTACCCGATCCACTTCATAGACACCGCAGGCGCAAGCTATGACGAGGAACAGGAACCCGACGGCGACAGCAAGCTGAATCCGCTTGAAGCGGAGTTGGTCATCAAGAAAGTTCATGAATTGCTCGAATGTGGATTAGCCGCTGAACAGATCGCCATCATCTCCCCCTACTCGGCGCAGGTGAAGCTGCTGCGGGAAAAGTTAAGACACATGGACATTGAAATAGACAGCGTGGACGGTTTTCAAGGCCGCGAAAAAGAAGCGGTGATCGTCAGCCTTGTGCGCTCCAATCGCGATGGCGAAGTCGGTTTCCTGGCGGACACACGCCGCATGAACGTAGCCCTGACCCGCGCAAGGCGCAAACTCATCGTCATCGGTGACAGTGCCACGATCACAAGTCACGGCTTCTATCAGCGCATGGTGGAGTATTTTGAATCCATTGGAGCCTATCATTCGGTGTGGGAAGAATAGCCCCCCTCTGCGCCTTTGGCCACCTCCCCCAAATCAAGACCAGATTTGGGGGAGGCTATATTTTAGGAGCTTTCTGTACAATACAGTGTTTGTTCAACTTACAATAAATGGTGCAAGAAAGCCTCCCCATTTTGGGACAAAGTACCCGAGCGCACTTTGCGAGTGGTAGGTTGGAGGGGTAGGGTTTGAATCGCGCAACTCCGCGTGCTATGATGGGATTATAGGAAGGAGTTTGCCATGGAAAAGAAAGATGGTCTCACTAAAATTCTGGCGATCTTCGGAACGGTGCTGATCTGGTTCCCGGTTCTGGCGCCGTTCCTCGCGAGCATGGGGCTTTTTGTCCGCAGCGGTATGGTCCGCTTTGACTATCTGATGCCCGCGGAACTATTTCTGTCCGCGCTGCTGGGCGGGGTAATTCTCTTATGGGCGGCGGTGCGCGCCCACTCCCGCCAAAAATTGATCGGCTGGGGACTGACACTGGCTGCCATATTGTTATTTGGCGGGCAGGCGATCGCTGTCATCACCGGGCTGGCATCGGGACGAACCGAACCGACTCCCTTGTTGATGGCACTCGTCCTGACCCCGATCATGATCTACGCGCTGCTGCTCGCGGTCATAGGGATCGGCGGCGCGCAGTTGGTACGCGATCTATTCAAGCAGCCTGCGCCAGGTAATATTCATTGAAAAAACAATTCTCCTTGCGTCCCCAGGTACGCGCCATAGGCGGCGTTCCCACAGCCGATCAATAAACCGATCAGGCATAAAGCCACACCCGCCAGGGCGAATCCGCGTTTGGACGACTGCAGGGCGGAATAGCCGAAGATCAACCCGAGAACTGACATGGGAAGCCCGCAAATGGGCGGGGTAAGGAAGTTGCACAGGTTGAAGACTCCCAAGACCACGGAAATAATCGCAAGTATCGAGAGATTGGAGTTTTCAGGAATTGGGACGCCGCCGTTTTGAACCAGCGGCTTCGGACGCTGCAAATAGGCAACAACCACCGGACCAAGAATTGCTGTAATGACCGAGGTGCAAACCGCCCCCGCAAGACCCACAAGCGCGGAAATCATCTCTTCAGACATTGTGCGAAGTCTCCTTTTATATGATTTTCGATCAAGATAATGAACGCTTTTTGAATCCAGTATATATCGTTTAGATCCAAATAAAAAGTCCCCGCCATTTTAGGCAGGGACTTTTCCATTACTACTTCAATCTTGAAAGAATAAAAGGATCACGGGCCGGTGATCTTGATCATATCCGCGGACACGGTGAACGTCGTTTTATCGGGTCCGGTAATGCAGGCGGGTCCGCCGGAAGCGGTGCTGGGTTTCTTGGGGTCGTTGATGAACGCGAAGGCCGAATAGCAGCCATAAGGAAGTTCGTTCACGACCGACACCGACTGATTGGGCGCGATCACATAAGACACGTATCCGCACTGACCGAAGGGATTCATCGCCAGAGATAAAGAGATCGTGATCGAAGCCTTGGTGCTGTTGCGGAGCATGAAGTTCGTGCCGACCTTGCCGGCATCCGCGCCCTGGGGGTTGCCGAACAACGGTCCATTGCATGGGTCGCCAGTGACCGCCGTGGTGGGGGAAGGGATTTCGATGGTCGGGACAAGCGTGGGGGTTTCGGTGGGCGGCAGGGGTGTTTCAGTCGGTAGAGGCGTATTGGTGGGCGTGGGCATGGCGGCCTGAGTCTCAGCGCTCATGGTGCTTGCCATGACAGCCGCGCTCGCCTGGATCTGTTCCGGGCTGACGGTGGGCACCGCTTCGGCGCCGCAGGCTGTCAGCAATAGAGCCAGAACGATGATTACGAATAGATTAGACTTCAATTTTTTCTCCATTATTTTTTTATCAAACAGAATTAATTCGGACTATTATACAGGAATCGTGAAAAAGAACGAACTGCCCGCGCCGGCTTTACTCTCGAACCAGGTTTCGCCGTCGTGCAGGTCAATGATATGCTCGACGATCTTTAATCCCAGTCCAAAGCCAAGGCGTGGATCGTTCTTATCAGCGAGAATGGTTTCAAAGGGTTCAAAAACCAGCTCCTGATCCTCATCGGAGATCCCAATGCCAGTATCGCGGACCTCAAAAAGAATATTTCCATCTTCAAGCCCAACGCGGACAGTGACATACCCCTGCTCGGTAAACTTGACCGCATTATGGATCAAGTTCAAGAGCGCCTGCGAGAGCCGCGCCGCGTCCGCATCAATGGACGGCAGATCTTCCTCGATCTCTTCCTCCAATGTAACACGCCCGTCCTTTTGCTCGACCAGTTGATCGGCAATAGTCATGACACTATCCAGCACCGCGTACACATCAACTTCATCCAGAGATAATTCCATCCTGCCTGTGACCGTCTCGGCATAATCCTGAAAATCCGCGACTTGCGCGACAAGCGGCGCCAATACCGCCCTGACATTCTCCACCGGGTTATTTTTCTGGTCGAGAAAATCCTCCAACTCTTCAACGCGGTACAGCTCGTTCAAATACTTTTGCACGTCCACCAGACCGGAACGCATGGTATTGGACATTTTGTAAAGGAATTCGTTCTGGTTATTTTCGGCAGCCATTTTATGCTCCTTTGATGCGGTTTTCTGCGCGCTTTGCGATCAGCGTCCCGAGTTATATTCCGATAAAGTTTACAGGTTATTCCTGAAAGCCTGTTTTGTACAATTCAAAATACATGCCCTGATTCGCAAGTAATTCTGAATGAGTGCCCTGCTCAACAATCTTTCCGTCGTGGATGACCACGATCCTGTCGGCACTGGTGATGGTCGAAAGGCGATGCGCGATCACAAAGGAAGTACGCCCCTTCAACAATTTCGTCAACGCGGCCTGGATGATCTGCTCGGTCTGGATATCCACCGAAGAGGTCGCTTCATCCAGGATCAAGATGCGCGGGTCGGCCAGCAAAGCGCGCGCGAACGAGATCAACTGTCTCTGCCCCACACTCAGTAATACACCGCCTTCTTCAACGGATGTATCGTAGCCGTTCTTTAATCCAATAATGAAGTCATGCGCGCCAACAGCCTGCGCGGCAGCAATGACTTCCTGCTCGGTTGCCTTCAAACGCCCGAACAAAATATTATCCCTGACCGAACCGTTGAACAGGAACGGATCCTGCAGGACCATGCCCATCTGCCTGCGCAGGGAACGCTGGGTCACCGTCCGCAAGTCAATGCCGTCTACACGCACACAGCCCGCAGTCGGGTCATGGAAGCGCGTCAAGAGCTTGACAATGGTCGTCTTGCCCGCGCCAGTCTCGCCTACAAACGCGATCGTCTCGCCCGCTTTGACATCCAGGTCAATTTGGTCGAGCACCAAAGTCGGGTCGTCGGAATAGTGGAAGGAGACATTCTCAAACCTGACCCCGCCGTCAATGGCAGGCAGGGCTTTGGCATGTTCCGCATCGCGCACCTCGATCTCTGTATCCAGCAGCGCGAGGATTCTCTCTCCGCCCGCCATCGTGGATTGCAGCGTATCAAAACGGCGGCTCAGGTCGCGGATGGGTTCAAAATAGCGGTCAATATACAGGACAAAACCGACCAGCACACCGGCCGTGATCGACTCGCCCAGCACAGCCGTCCCGCCGATCCAGACCACGGCGGCGGTTGCCAGCGCGCCGAGGACATCCACAACAGGCAGGAATGATGCCGCCACCTTCGCGGCGTGAATGGCGGTCTGCAAATGATAGCGGTTTGTGTAATCGCGGAACAGTCCGTAATTCCGTTCCTGACGGCTAAAGGCTTGCACTACACGCACCCCGTTGATATTTTCAGCCAGTACAGAATTCACCCACGAAACAGCCGCCCGCACCCTGCGATACGCGAAGCGGGCTGTGCGGCGATAGATGTAAGTCGCAAGGATCATCAAGGGAATGGTGATAAATGTCAGCAGAGAGAGCTTTACATTCAAGGCCAGCATGGCGATGATGATGCCAACGATCATGAACAGGTCGCGCGCGATCGCCAGCACCGCCCAGGTAATGAACTCGCGCAAGGTTTCCACATCGTTGATGACGCGTGTGATGACACGCCCGACCGAGTAACGGCTGTAAAAACTAAGCGACAGATTCTGCAAATGCTCAAAAAGCTGTTTGCGCATGTCGTAAATAACCGACTGCCCCACCTGCGCCATGACATTCACGCGGATATAAATAAAGGCCCAGCGCACGATTGCCGCGCCGAGGTAGATCAAAACCGTATTTCTCAGAATACCCAGGTTTCCAGCGACCAACCCGTCATCAATGGCCACCTTGACAAGATACGGACCGATCACTGAAGAGATCGTCGCGCCAAGCATTAAGACTGATGAAAGGATCATCTTCCATGCGTATGGAGCAAGATACCCGAAAAGCCTTTTGGCAACTTGCGGGTCAAGCGCCTTATCATACAGTTCTTCCGACTGGGTCACGTACGCGGGAGGAACGATCGTGGATTCGGTCATGCTGCTCCTCGCGGGTTATTCATAAGATTTAATTCTTCGGTCAAATGTTCGCTGCGCATGAGTTCAAGATCATGGATCTCTTTATACAATCCGCCTTCACTCAACAATTCATTATGTGTTCCGCGTTGAACGATGCGCCCCTGGTCCATCACGATGATCATATCCGCGCGGCGAACGGTGCTCAGACGGTGCGCGATGACAAATGTGGTGCGGCCTGCCATCAAGTTATCGAGCGCTTCCTGAATTAGTTTTTCTGTCTGCGTATCCACACTGGAGAGCGAATCATCCAATATCAAAATTCTCGGGTCCATCAACAAAGCGCGCGCGATCGCCACGCGTTGACGCTGCCCGCCGGAAAGGGTCACTCCGCGCTCACCCACCATGGTCTGATACCCTTCCGGAAAGCCGCTAATGAATTCATGCGCCTGCGCGGCAATGGATGCGGCGATGATCTCTTCCTCTGTCGCATCGGGGCGGCCGTAAGCAATATTCTCCCGAATGGTATCTGAGAAGAGTAATGAAGTTTGCAAAACAATGCCGATCTGCCGCCGCAGGGATACCAGGTCCACTTTACGTACATCCACGCCGTCCACCAGCATGTCCCCGTCCGTCACATCATAAAAGCGCGGAATGAGATTCACCAGCGATGTTTTTCCGGAGCCTGTCGGACCGATCAAGGCGACCAGGCGGTTCGGTTCAACCTTCAGGTTGATATCGTCCAGCGAAGATTTTTTTTCATCCTGATATTTCAAGGCGATATTTCTAAACTCCACTTCGCCGCGCAATGTAGAAAGCCGAACCGCATTGGCGGGCGTCTCGATCTCGGACCTTGTATCCAATATTTCAAGCACACGCTGCGCGCCCGCGCCCGCCTCTCCAGCCGCGTTGACCAGCCAGGTCAATTGCTGGGCCGGCGCCGCAAGCATCAACACATAAGCATTGAACGCGACCAGTTCACCGACGCTCATGGTCCCATTTAATACCATGCGTCCGCCAAACCACAGGATGAGGATGGTACACAGCGTTACCAGAAAGTCGGTGCTTGGCATCACCTTCGACCACGCGCCGATGACAGTCAGGCGGGCGTTGTAATACGCGCGATTGGATTCGTCGAAACGGCTGATCTCATGCTCTTCGCGCGCAAAGGCACGGATGACCTGTGCGCCAGTGACATTTTCCTGCAAACGAGCAGACAGGTCACCCAGCACGGTATCCACTTTGAAGAACAAAACGGTCACAAGGTCGCCGAACACAAAGGTCATCCAGACCAGGGGGAAGATCGGGAGAATGGCGATCAATGTCAATTGCCAGTTACTGGCAAACATGATCCACAACGCCCCGAAAAGAATGAAAATAAGCTGGGTCAACTCGACGATGGAACTGCCGATGAAGTTTTGAACGGCGCGCACATCCTCGATACAGCGCGAGATCAACTGTCCCGTTTGAGCGTGGTCGTGATAGGCGAATGATAAATTTTGTATGTGGTCGTAGAGTTTGTTGCGCAGGTCATAGCCAACACGCGCGCCGATCCATTCGGAGACATACCGCTGAAGCGCCGACAATGCCGCGGTAACAAGACCGAGCATCAGCAAGATCAGAGCGGAGCGCACCAAAAACCCAACTTCGCGCAACGCCAATCCCTGATCGATCACATCGCGAATAATACGCGGAACATATAAACTCAAGGCGGTCAGTACAGCCAGGTTGAAGGCAGAAAAAAGAATCTGCGGCAGGTAAGGTTTAATGAAGGAACGAAGGCGGAGTATATGCATTTTGGCTCGGGACAATGAGGATACCACGAAGAAAGAAGATGAAACAGTGATTTTCGTCAGTTGAATCAATCAACGTTCTCATCTATACTACCTCCATAACCTGTTCAAAGGAGCAAAAATGACTGAAGTGCGCAAGAAGATCACACTGCCTTATTTGTTCAAAAAAGTTGCCGACCGCGAGCCGATCACCTGGCTGACTTGTTATGATTATCCGACCGCCTATTTGCAGGACCAGGCGGGGATAGAAATGATCCTGGTCGGCGATAGTTTGGGCATGACCATGCTCGGCTTCGACTCGACGCTGCCGGTAAAAATGGATGACATGATCCGCCACGCCCAGGCTGTCAGACGCGGCGCGACAACTGCTTTTGTCGTGGGCGACATGCCATACATGACGTATCAAACCTCTGTGGAAGATGCGATCCGCAACGCGGGCAGGTTTATGGCTGAAGCTGGCTGCGACGCGATCAAGCTTGAGGGCGGCGCGGCGATGGCCGACCGCATCAAAGGCATCGTGGACGCGGGCATTCCCGCCATCGGGCATCTTGGATTAACACCGCAGTCCGTCTCCGCTCTGGGCGGGTTCCGCTTACAGGGAAAATCCGCTTCAATGGCAAAGAAGATCCTCGACGATGCGATCGCCTTGCGTGACGCCGGCGCATTCTGTATCCTGCTTGAACTTGTCCCTGACCGCCTGTGTAAACTAATTACAGAAACCGTGAAAGACTGCATCATCATGTCGCTCGGTTCTGGTCCAGACGCGCACGGACAATTATTGATCTATCATGACATGTTTGGGCTGTACCCCAAGTTCAAACCTAAAATGGCAAAAGTCTACGGCAACGCCGGCGAGGTGATACTC
>NZ_JADJSO010000066.1:0-59728 GCF_016711665.1 Candidatus Villigracilis saccharophilus | reverse complement strand
AGGACAATCATGGACACGAACCGACAGATCTTTTCGAACAACGGAACCACAGCCTGAGCATCGTTGCGAAGTACCGCGAGGATCAACCAATACGACTGCACGACCAGCCCATTCTGCCTTGTACGTGCAATACATGATCAACTGTCTCCACGAAGCATCCGAAATGCTTTTAGCAAGATTATGATTTTGGAGCATGTTCTTTATGGTGAGGTTCTCGAATATCAATGCGCCGTATGTGTTCACAAGTTGCCTGCTCAATTTATGGGCAAAGTCTTTTCGTCGGTTGGCCATGCGCTGATGGATGTGAGCAATGACCTTGCGGCGTTTGGGAGTTTTGTCTTTGTCCCATCGTCTTTGCACCCTCCCAAGTTCAACCTCATCACGGCGAAAGAAACGTGGATTGTCCACAGTCAGACCATTCGAGAGCGTTGCAAAGGTTGTCAGACCCACGTCAATTCCAACAGCAACATCGTTGTAGGGCAATGGAGCCGGTTCTACTTCACAAGCAAAACAGGCGTACCAATTCCCCACAGCGTCTCGTTGTATGTTCAAGGTCTTTATGCGTCCCTCGACGGGGCGGTGCTGGATTATTTTGATTGCTCCGATTTTGGAAACCATCACCCTATTATCCAGCAACTCAAACCCGGATTGCTTGAAGGTGAAGCTATCGTATCTGCCATAACTCTTGAAACGCGGATAACCAACTTTATCCGCGCCTTCCTTCACGCGGCGAAAGAAAGATTGAAAAGCAAGGTTAACTCGTTCTTGCACATTTTGCAAAACTTGAGAATGTACCTGCTTGAGTTCCGGGTATTCACCCTTCCACGAAGTCAGCATTTTATTTGTGTCATACAAGGATACGGATCGCTTCTCACCCTCCCACGCATTCTTGCGGATTGCAAGAGTAGTGTTATACACAAGCCTGCATAACTCAAGCGTTTGCGTCAACTTGCTTCTTTGACTCTTGGAGGGTTGAAGGCGAAACTTGTATGTTTTCATACCGAAGGGTATCCTGTACTACATCTTTTTGATTTTCAATGTACTGCTTGATTACCGCCAGTGGCGCACCACCCACAGTGGATATAAAATAACTATGGGTCCACAGAGTCGGGATTCTGCTTTTCAAAGCAGGGAACTGCTTGCGAAGCAAAGAAGAACTAAGACCTTTGACCCGCTTCACAAATTTATGGACACCGAATTGTGGATCAACTTCACAAAGCATGTGGACGTGATCGGGCAGTACTTCAAGTTCGATGATTTCACATTCCAATTCATCCGCGACTTGCTGAATGATTTCCTTCAATCGAATATCTATGCCATTCACAAGTACCTTGCGGAGATACTTCGGACAAAAAACAACATGGTACTTACAGGAGTAGAAAATATGACGATTGCTTTTATAAGTTTGTGCGCTCATAACAGCTATTATACAGCTAATCGCTGTATAATAAAAGCAAAACCGTTCCTTACATCTCCACTGCTAAAGCAGGGAGCTTTACGGAACATTTGGTAATATGCATGCGATTGAATTCATCCATTAAAACTTGACGAACACCCTGCTATAATAGGCAAAAGGTGCCCCATGAAAATATTGGTACTTGAAAACAACCCGCAGGAATTGGAAAAAATCAGGCAGATCCTGAATGAAAACAGGGACATATTAATTCCGCTCGAATCCAGTGAACAGATCTGGTCGCATTTACAATCTGAAGAATTTTGTTTTCTCATCGCCAATTGGGATACCAGCGATATTCGTCATTCACAATTTATAGCGCGTGCCCGCGCTGCCAAACCCACAGAATCGCTCTACATTATATTAATAACCACAAAGAGCTCCGACGAAGATCTCGCACCCAGCGGAGCAGACGATATCATCCAAAGCCCGTTCCGCGCCAGGGATCTAAATGACCGCATCACCATGGCGGAAAGAATTATTTCGCTTTCGAGGAGCCTCGCCTCTGCACGTGTTCAACTTGAAAACCAGGCGGTATTCGACACCCTGACAGGTTTCATGAACCAGCCTGCTTTCTTCAGACAATCTGCGGGTGAACTGGAGCGTGCGCGGCGCGAATCGGAGCCGTTGAGTTTGATCGCATTTGATGTAGATAACTTCAAGATCATTAACGACTCCTTTGGAGTCGCGACCGGTGATGAAGTCCTGCGCGTTGTTGCGCAAGTCATCCGCGAGAAAAGCCGCCCTTATGATTGCATTGGCCGCTGGATGGGCGATGAGTTTGTGATCTTGCTTTCCGGCGTGATCGGCGCAGACGCGGAGAAAATTGCAGAGAGGGTCATTGCCGGAGTACGCGGCACCATGATCGAGGTAAAAAATGAGGCGCCGCTAATGGTCAAGATCAGCGCGGGCATCGCATCAGCTTCCCGCATTACAGCATCCACTGAGATCGAACCGCTGATCCAACAGGCGCGGCAGGCTATGGCGCATGCAAAACAAGCCGGGGGAAATCAGGTATTTTTGGTCTTCGTTTAATATTTTATATTAACTGAAGGATCACCAAGGCCGCCATCCCAGCCAGGATGGTAAGTAATGTATTCTTTGTGTACCATGCCACCAAGACCGCAACGACTCCAGCTAGCATACGTGTATTGCCCAAACCTAAATCAAAATTACCCGACGAATAAAGTAACTCAGGAAAGATGATGGCAGATAGCACTGCGGGCGGAACATAATGCAGCGCTTTGCGCATCGTTTCCGGGACCTCGAACCTGCCGAACAAATAAATGAGAGAGAATCTCATCCCGAAGGTAAGCAACCCACCGATCAGCATAACCAGCCAGATATTCACAGCGCCCTCCTTGGGGATTTGGCATTCTCCAAAACAGTCCCGACAATGATCCCTGTTAGAGCGGCGAAAATGATACCCAATTTATAAGGCAGACCAAAAGTCAGTAATGCGACTACACCCGCTGAAACTGCCGCAGCAACCATAGGCCGATTCTTAAGAATGGGGACAACCATGGCTATAAATGTGAGTGGCAGCGCAAAATCAAGCGGCCATTCTTTTGGAATTGCCGCGCCAAGAAAGATCCCAAGCGCAGTACTGATCTGCCAGATAAACCATAATGAAAATCCCGCGCCTAATAAAAACCAATGGCCCACAGGTGTAATGCCTTCTTTTTCATAATTGAGAATGCTCGGCGCGTACGCTTCATCTGTAAGCAGATATGAAAGTAGTGCTTTCCACTTGAGTGAAAGGTTTTTCAAATACGGCGCAAGCGATGCACTGTATAACATGTGACGCAGATTCACAACTGCAATGGTCAGGATGATCACGAAACCGGGGGCGCTGTCATGCACAAGCTGCGCCGTGACAAACTGGGCTGACCCCGCAAAAACAATGGATGACATCAATTGGGATGCCAGAGTTGACAACCCCGCGTCAAGTGCGAGCGCGCCGTAGATCATACCAAAAGGAAATACGCTGATCAAAAGCGGCAATTCAGCGCGGACTCCATTTAAAAATGCTTTTCGTGATTCACTCATAAGATCTCCGTGATATTTTCGGCCTATTGTACTGCTTACATAAATAAAAAGAGCGAACCGTGATCGAATTCGCTCTTTTTGCACATTGATTTTGCTTGAGATTAAATTTCAATCAACTTAGTGTTTTGGATTGATTCGACTGCCGCAAATGTGGATTGGGTCACGCCCATGATTTGGTCATACGGAATGGGAGGAGCCCCCCCCTCGCGGATCGCGCGCGCGAAAGCCTGCATCTCGTTTCTCCAGCCTTTATCCTGCGCTGATAATTTTTCCACACTCCGCTTACCGTCTTTTACGATCGTCAACGACCTGTAATCATCCAGCACAGCGATCTGTCCTGCGCAGAAAACTTCCACACGTTCTTTCTGGAAGGATTTATCTCCGCTGGCAAGATAATCCACCACGCCAATTGAGCCATCGGGAAATGTAAAAGTCATGGATACATTATCCATGCGATATTTGCCATTATCGGGCAGAGCGTGCGCGGTCACTGAGACTGGCGCAGCGCCAACAAGGAATGTGATCAGGTCAATGAAATGACAGCCTTCACCAATGATCCGCCCGCCACCAAGATTTGCATCTTGTGTCCAATGATTAAGAGGAATATAACCCGCATTGACACGATAGTGAGCATGAAGAGGTTCGCTGCGATGTGAAAGGGAGGCAAAAAGTTTTAGTGCGAGAGGAGAGAAGCGACGATTGAAACCCACCGTTAATAGTGATTGGCTGTTAGCTTTTAGCTGTTTGTTAATTGCCAAAAGCTGGACGCTATTAATTGCCAATGGCTTCTCAACAAAGACATGTTTACCCGCTTTGAGCGCTTTGATGACCAGATCCGCATGTGTGTCGTGGCGGGTGAGGATCGCAACTGTATTGACGTTCGGGTCGTTGATGATCTCATCGTCACTGGAGGTGGCATATTGAAAGCCGTATTTCTTTCCCGAATGCTGGGCGTGAAGTCCGCCTGATGAGGCGATACCTATTAATTCGAAATCTTTATTGTTCTTGATAACAGGAAGCAAAGTTGAGTTGGCATATAGACCCGCGCCCAATACGCCAAGTTTTACATTATTTGAAGGATTGAAGGTTTGAGCGTTAAACCTGACGACCTTTGAACTTTCCAATTTTTCAACTGTTTCTGAATATGTAAGCAAAACTCCGAGGAAGGTTTCTTTCTTCTTTCCTGTGATCACATCATATGCTGTCGCGGCTTGTTCAATGGGGAAACGATGTGAAATAAGCGGAGCCACTTTCAACTTACCGCCTGCCATCAAATCCACTACAGATTGCAGGTTTCTGCCTTCCGTCCAGCGGACATAGCCAATGGGATAATCATTTCCATTTTCTTCGTAACTGGGGTCATAACGGCCAGGTCCATAGGAACGGGAATTGATCAATGAGATTTCTTTTTCGAAATAGATTTTTCTTGGAATGGTTAACCCGACCGCACCAGTGGCAACAACTTTAGCGCGGTCTCTGGCAATGACGCCCGCTAGTTCGATCGGGTCATTGGAGGATGTATCCGCGCAAATGATGATCGAGTCAAAGCCGCGATTGGCAGTGAATGCAACAGATGCTGATTCTGCATTTTGGCGTGTAACAGCTTCAAATCCAAGCGATGAAGCGAGCTTGATCCTCTTTGGGTCAAGGTCAATGCCGAGGACGTTGCATCCAGCCGCTGCCGCCAATTGAATCGTCAATAATCCCAACAGACCCAAGCCGATGATAGCTACATTTTCGCCAAGCTGAGGCTCTGCCAGACGAAATCCCTGCATTGCGATCGCACCCAAGGTTGTGAATGCGGCGGACTCAAAATCCACATTCTTTGGCAGCGGCGTGATCAGATTGCGCGGCACGATATTGTATTCTGCATGGACAGCATAGCCCGCACCCGCACACGCCACACGCTGACCAACTTTGAAGCCTTGCATATTTTTGCCAAGCGCAACAATGGTTCCCGCAGATGAATAGCCAAGGGTCATTGGTTGATCGAGGCGATTAAACGCAGCCTGCAACGTGGGCACAATCCCCTCACGGCGGGCTTTGTCAATAACCTGCTTGACAAGGTCCGGACGCGAGCGCGCCTTGCCGACCAAATTCTTTTCAGCGAATTCAACGATCATGCGTTCAGTGCCTGCGGAGACCAGAGAGGCCGCTATTTTAACGAGGGCCATACCTTCACGCGGTGTCGGCATGGGTACTTCTTCGATAGTTGTATTTCCGTTTTTAACGTTTTGGAGGAGTTGTTTCATTATGATGTACGACCTTCAAGCATGCTTAGTGCATGCTTTGGATTTTTTGATTGAGAAAGTATAACCCATATCAAGTATCGGGTTGAAAATAAAAGCAGGATGATAAAAGTCACCTTTACGGTTAAGTTTTTCCTTAATTATTGACTTCAAGAACTCCAAATGCTATTCTGAGTTACTGAAACAGCGTGTGGCTGTTTATTTTCGTTTGCAAAAAGGAGAAACATCATGGAACTTGGCGGTTATGCAAATCGGATCGGCTGGGTTGACCTCAGCGCAGGCAATGTGGAAGTAAAGCCTATCGCAGAGAGCGATGCCCGAAAATATATTGGTGGACGTGGGTTGGGTGTTAAATATGTTTACGACAATGGCCCCAAGGTAGACCCGCTCTCCCCCGAAAATATCCTCTGCTTTATGAACGGTCCGCTGACTGGCTCTGAAGCCAACATGAGCGGACGCATGGCGGTTGTAACCAAATCGCCTCTGACTGGAACGGTAACTGATTCTCACCATGGTGGCTGGTCTGCCGCCCGATTACGCTGGTCTGGCTTTGACGGACTCGTTTTTAAAGGCAAAGCCGCAAAACCGACCTATGCCTACATCCATGATGACAAGATCGAATTGATGGACGCCTCCGAAGTTTGGGGAAAGAACGTCCACGACACCATTAAACATTTCAAGGAAAAATACGGCGAGAAAGACCTCACCGTCATCACCATCGGCACCGCAGGCGAGAACCTCGTCAAGTTTGCGTGCTGGATGAACGAAAATGACCGCGCCTCTGGCCGCGGCGGTACCGGCGCAGTTGGCGGCTCCAAGAATCTCAAGGCTATTGTCATCAAGGCTGAGAAGAAGATCGTCAAAGCCGCGAACCGTGAAGAGTGGAAACCCGCTCACGACCGCGCTCTCAAGAACATCATGGCCGAAGAGAACATCACCAGCCCGCGTAAGGGTGGTCTCTCGGTCTATGGCACCAACGTTTTGATGAACATCACCAACAGCATTGGCGCCTTGCCCACCAAGAACAGTATGGTCACATCCTACGGCGAAAATGCCGAAAAGATCAGCGGTGAATACATCAACGCGAACCTGCTCGTTGACAACCCCACCTGTCACGCCTGCCCTGTGGCTTGCAAGAAGGAAGTGGAAGTCAAAGACGGCCCATACAAGGGTCTGCGCATGGAATCGGTGGAATACGAACCGGCTTGGTCAGTCGGCGCGAACGTCGGCAATAACGACGCCCGTCTCGTCGCCAAGATGATCGACCTCGCCAACGACTTCGGCTTTGATGCCATCGAAATCGGTCACCCGCTTTCGATCTGGATGGAAGCCAGCGAAAAGGGTTACACCAACGGCGACGGCAAACTCGCTTGGGGCGACCCCGATGGCATGACCAAAGCCGCTGAAATGATCGCCAAGCGCGAAGGCCTCGGCAACGTTATGGCTGATGGCGCAGAAGCTACCGCCAAACATTTCGGTCACCCCGAACTCGCCATGACCGTCAAGGGTCAGGGCATCCCCGCCTACGATCCGCGCGGTATGAAGGGCATGGGCCTCGGCTATGCCACATCCAACCGTGGCGCCTGCCATCTGCGCGCCTACGTTGCCGCCGCTGAATTGGGCGTTATGCCTTTCGGCTCACTCAAGGTCGATCCGCTGGCTTGGAAAGATAAGGGCGGACTCGTGAAAGTCTTCCAGGACATTCACGCCTTCTCCGACAGCATGGATCTGTGCAAATTCAGCGCCTTCGCCATGGGCACCGATGAATACGCCCAGCAATACTCTGCCATGGTCGGCGTGCCCTTCACTTCTGACGATGTCTTGAAGACTGGCGAGCGCATCTACAACCTCGAACGCCATTACAACAACCTCGCTGGTTTCGGCGCAGGCTCCGATATTCTTCCTGATCGCTTCACCAAGGAAGCCTCCACACAACCCGGCTCAGTCGGCCACGTTTGCGAGTTGGATGACATGCTCAAAGAGTACTACACCGCCCGCGGTTGGGATAACGGTGTCGTCAGCGAAGCCAAGCTGAAGGAATTGGAAATCGCGTAAGTTTGGTGATTGGTAATTAGTAATTGGTAAATAAAAGCGACGTGTCCAATTGGGCGCGTCGCTTTTGATTTAATTTCCGCTTCTCTCTTAATCTCGAAACTGATTCTATTTTCTCAAGCATTCCCCCGCCTCTGCCTTCCGCTTTCTGCACTTACCCTCCCGCCCTTAGAGTCTTTTTCGTGAACCGCTCCAGAAAATCATCAGCGACACGCTCTTCCAACTCCATCGTCAAACGAGATTGGCCGACAGATAATGAAAACAGGCGAAACGGTTCCATTTTTTCGATCTTCACACTCCAGCCATCCCCCTGGATCAAATCCTCGCCATGCAGGGTACCGCCAAGTTCCTGCAAGTATTCCTTGAGCAAATAATAAGGAATCCCTCGCATCTCGTGGATAATGGTCCGCATGGACTAACCGCCGCCCACAGGCGGGAAGATATCCACCTTGTCATCGGGTTGAATGATGGTGTCGAATTTATCAGGCAGGTACACCGCCTCACGCCCATTGATAAAAAACTTCATGTGCGGAAAGAATTGATCGTTCTCATCCAGCAATTCCTTGCGCATGGCCGGGTAATCCTTCACGAACATCAGCACCAGTTGAATGGCAGTCGTGTTCGGCGGGAGTTTCAACTCCACAGTCTTCTGTCCCACGATCGGGCGCAACGTAGCATAGAAATTAACTTTCATGATCGTCTCTTCCATCTTCTACACCTCCAATCCTCTAAAGAAATCCTTTGGCTCATATATTTTACCTTTAAGGTCATTCTTTAGAAGCTATTTCGTCAACTTACCTTACGCAATTTTTTTTCTACAAGGTAGGGGCGACCCGCCCAGCGAGAGCAATGTATCTTGACAAACCTTGAAGGGTCGCCCCTACTATGTAAATTAAAACAAAAAGCTCGGATCGTCAAATCCGAGCTTTTAAAACACAAACTATTTCATGGGCATTGAATAATGCCCTGCGCCCACAGACATCCGCCGCAGACAGGGGCGATGTCATTGCCGAGGCAATCCTCCACATTGGTTTCGGAGAGGTCGCATCCTCCGCAGAAAGTGCAGGGGGCGAAGCCGAAGTTGTGAAGGCGTTCGCGATATGCCAGGTAATCGGGATCAAGCCACAGGTCAGAAAGGAGGCGTTGGTTTACATTCCCAATGATGTGCTTTTGAGAGAGTCGCGGTTTGTTGTGCAGGTAGCTCATGTGGGTGTGCATCAACGGCCAGCACGGACTGACATCCCCCGTCCACGCAACGGACATGGTGCCGTTCTCCACGAAGTTGCAAACATCATTTGCGCCACCCCAGTTATTGCCTGCGTAGCTGATATTCAGTCCGCTATTGAAAACTTCAAAGAGCGCGTCTTTTGTGGTTTCGTCAAAATCCATTTTGGGCAGGCTGAGGCTTGGAAGATGCGGCGCCTGCAAATATGCGATGTCGCGCGTGGTGCGGTTATACAGGCGGTCGGCTTGCATATCTTCGGTGGCAGGTTGAAGATTGCTGACGGAGAAATATTTGGCACGCAGGGATTTTCCAATTTTGATGACTTGGGGCAGATCTGAAATATTGCGCTTCATCGCCACAAATGCAATGCCGATCTCCGGCGAGGGATAATGACCGGCGGCGCGCATTTTCACAAAACGCTCAAGGTTTTTGATAATGGTGGGAAGTTCCGCGCCGAGGCGTACATCCGCGTAGGTTTCTGGTGTTGCGCCATCGAGAGAAACCCAGAGCACATCCAGTCCTGTGTCAATTAATTCACGTGATTTCTTTTCAGTGAGGATCGTGCCATTGGTGATGAGTTCAACTTTTACACCGAGTTGTTTGATGCGTCGAATCCATTCGATGGTTTTGGGATGAAAGAGCGGCTCGCCAATTCCGCCGAAATATACATTGGGGATCGGATCCATTTGCTTGAGGCCGTTGAAGATGTTTTCGAAGGTTTCATCGCTCATGCGTCCCATGGGTTGATCCCATGCGTTGCGGAAACAGGTAATGCAATCGAGGTTGCAATCCACGGTCGGCTCGATATAGACCTTTGTGAGATGAGTGACCGGGCGGTGCATGCGGACAAAGTTGTGGCCTTCGTCGAGGCGCACCTTCGAGCCAGGATTCAGCCCATATTGGCGGGCAACTTCGGGCGGAAGAATGAGGCGCCCCTGTTCATCCACTTCCGCCCAGGCTGTTGTCGGTTTTTGAGATAAGACTTCCATGCATACTCCTTGCTTTTTCCATCAACAAATAATACTTATCATATCCACATTCCCTGATAAAGGATATGACAAAAGTTACATTTCCAAGCGGACAAAAAGCCCCAAAGCGATGGTGATATAATTTTTTAAAATTATCTTTTAAGGAGTTTTGCAGTGGCTGATTCTCGTATTTCTAAATTTGCCGATATTTTGGTACAACATTCCGCCCGCGTAGTCCCCGGTGACCGAGTTTTGATCGAAGCGACAACCGCAGCAGAACCGCTTGTGCGCGAACTCTATATCAAGATATTGGAAAAAGGCGGCAACCCCGTTCCTTTACTTCAATTGCCAGATACGTTTTTTCCCGGACATGAAGACCTGCTCGTTATGAAGGGCAGTGATGCGCAATTGGATTTTGTGCCGCCCTTCCAGAAGCTGGCGTACGATAATTTCGAATCGCGCATTCGTATTCACTCCTCGACCAATACCCGCTCGCAAACTAAAATGGATTCATCACGTTCACAGCGGCGCGGAAAAGCCACCAGCGTGATCACGGCCGCGCAGATGCAGCGCGGAGCAACAGGCGCATTCAAATGGGTCACGACCCTCTACCCCACCGAAGCATACGCGCAGGAAGCCGGTATGAGTTTGCAGCAATACGAGGATTTCGTTTTCAACTCAGTTCACGCCCATGAAGAAGACCCGATCAAATTCTGGAAGCAGGTGGAACAGGATCAACAAAAAGCCGTGGATTTCATGAAAGGAAAGAATCAGGTCATCCTGCGCGGGCCGAATGTTGACCTGACTTTATCGGTCAAAGGCCGCACCTTCATGAATTCGTTTGGAACATTCAACATGCCCGACGGCGAAATTTACACCGGTCCCGTTGAAGACTCTGTGAACGGCTGGGTGAAATTCACCTATCCCGCCATTTATGGCAGCGTCGCGGTCGAAGGCGCCGAGTTGACCTTCAGCAACGGGCGCGTGGAACAAGCCAAGGCTGACAAGAATCAAGACTACCTGCTCAAGATGCTTGAATCAGATGCCGGGTCACGCTATCTGGGTGAGTTCGCCATCGGCACGAACTTCGATATTGACACATTCAGTGGTCAAATTTTATTCGATGAAAAGATCGGCGGTTCCTTCCACATGGCGCTCGGAGCGGGCTACCCGGAAACTGGTTCTAAAAACAAGAGTGCGATCCACTGGGATATGATCTGCGACATGCGCAAAGATTCCGAGATCCTTGTTGATGGAGAATTGCTGTATAAGAACGGAAAGTTTGTGATCTAAATCGTTTAAGGTTGACAAGTTTAAAAGTTGGAAGGTTGGGCTAAAACTCAACCTTCTTTTTTGCCTTTGACTCATCGCCGAAAGAAATACCAATATTCCGCGCGGTGATGACAGCATCATCATCCATTTTCACACGTTTGGGAATTGAAGTAGCTTCCTCAAGAGGGATATCGGCAATTCTTCCACATCGCAAAGCAACCATGCGGTCAAACCCACCCTGCGCCGCAAGGCGGACAGCCGCCGCACCATACCGAGTTGCGAGTGAGCGATCAAACGAGGTCGGTGTTCCGCCTCTCTGCAGATGCCCCAAAACGGTCACGCGTGATTCGAAACCTTGATTCTCAATATATTCCCCAACCACCTGCCCGATCCCGCCCAGACGCGGCACGTATATTTCATCCCCTTTGCGGGAAAAGACCTGCCTACCTTCCAGCGATTTTGCGCCTTCTGATACTGCGAGGATGCTGAACTTGCGTCCCATCTCTGCACGCGCGCGGATCTTGTTCATGATGCTCTCAAATTTAAAGGGAATCTCCGGGATAAGAATCACATCCGCCCCGCCGGAGAGACCGGCCTGCAAAGCGATAAAGCCTGCATCACGTCCCATCAATTCAAGCACCATCGCGCGGTGATGCGACTCGGCCGTAGTATGCAAACGATCCAATGCCTCGGTGGCAATATTGAGCGCGGTATCAAAACCAAAGGTGACCTCCGTGCCGCCGATGTCATTGTCGATCGTCTTCGGGACACCGATCACAGGTGCTCCTTTTTGCCAAAGTTCATGCGCAATGCGCAGGGTTCCATCACCGCCGAGAACGAGCAAGGCATCCAGCTTTAATTTCTCGATCCCTTTTACGATCTCATTCGAAACATCAATGGTCACTTCCAGCCCATCCCGCATCACCTTACGCGCATACGGGTTGCCGCGATTGGCGGAACCAAGGATTGTTCCACCGCGCGGCAATATTCCGCGCACTTCTTCCAACCCCAAAGGCACAATACCGTCTGCATCGAGGAAGCCGTCGTAGCCGTTCCTGATGCCAAAAACTTCGCAATCGTACACACTGATAGCAGTCTTAACCGCTGCACGGATCACTGCATTCAACCCGGGCGCATCGCCTCCGCCTGTCAGGATCCCAAGTCGCTTCATCACGCACCTCCTGTGTATGGATTCATGTTTATGATACTCCATTCTCTTAACCAAAACATAATCCTACCTTTCTTGCAATTCAGACTCATCCCCCATATAATGTTAGCGATGAATACAAATCAGACATCGCATTTTCAGTTCATTATTAAATGGTTCGTACCCATTGCCGCGATCATTGCCTTTGCCGCATGGATGTATATTTCACCAGAAGGCGCGCTCGGCAAACTGGATGCGGTCGGTTACGCAGTCTGTCACCGCATTGATGAACGCTCCTTTCAAATTGGAGACCGCCAGCTTCCCTTGTGCGCGCGCTGCACAGGCGAATTCTACGCGGCGGGACTGGCACTCCTCTTTCAGGGGTTCGTCAGCGGGAAACGCAGTAAATTACCATCACGAGGCATCATCGCAGTCTTTGTACTATTCTTGCTCGCCTTTGGCATTGACGGCAGCAACTCCTATCTATATCTGCTCAAACAAACATCCCCCGGCAGACTGGATCAAATTCCCAATCTTTATATACCCAACCATATCTTGCGTCTTTTTACCGGCAGCGGAATGGGCATCGCGCTGGCGGCCGTGTTATATCCGATCGTCAACCAGACCCTATGGAAAGTACAGGATGACCGCCCTGCACTCGAATGGAAATCTTTCGGCATCCTGACCATCCTGATTGTCTGTATTAATCTATTAATCCTTGCAGATAGTCACATCGTTTTATATCCGATCGCTTATCTCAGCGCATTGGGGACCCTATCCCTGCTTGCGATCGTCTTTTCCATTTTGTGGATCATGATCATGCGGCAGGATAATACATTCGAATATCCAAAGCAACTTTGGCTTCCCCTTCTGGCTGGTTTTACTTTGGCGATGCTGATGATCCTCAGCATCGACCTGCTCCGCCTGCAGTTCACAGGAACGTGGAGCGGTTTCCCCGGATTAACTGGATAAAATAGTAAAGGAGAAAAAAATGGATTTGTTACTCGGCGTATTTTCTGCATTTGGTCTATCCGCCAGCGCAGGATTAAATGCTTATATCCCATTACTGGTCGTGGGAGTGATCGGGCATTACTTCCCTGATACCCTCACGCTCAATCAACCCTGGGACCTGATCGCCAATCCGTGGATACTCATCTTGCTTGGCGTATTAGTCATCATTGAAATGCTTGCAGATAAAGTGCCCGCGGTCAATCACATCAATGACCTCATCCAAACGATCATCCGCCCAGTGGCTGGGGCGATCGCATTCGCGGCAAGCGCGAAAGTGGTCACCGATATAAACCCTGTGTTTGCCCTTGCCTGTGGGCTGCTTGTGGCAGGCAGCGTACACGCCGTCAAGTCTGTGGCAGTACGCCCAATGGTCACAGCCACTACAGGCGGCGCGGGCAATATCCCTGTCAGCATCGCAGAAGATGTCGCCGCAACCGGCGTCTCGATCCTCGCCTTGATGCTGCCAATCATCATGGCCGTTTTACTGGTCATCTTTTTTATACTATTGGCGTGGTGGCTCGCGCAACGCGCGCGCCGCGCAAAACGAACTGCCTGATATAATCAGGAATTAATTTCAAAATTCACAAGGAGAAGAAATCATGAACGAAATGCCTGTAACCCCGGAAGCCCCGAAAAAGAATAACACCGCCCTTATCATTGGCATTGTTGTTGCAGTATTGCTCTGCTGTTGCTGCGTTTTTGTTGCGGGCGGCTGGTTCTTCGGCGACCAGATCATGCAGTCACTAAATTTCTAATTGACCCAACAAAAAATCCTCCAATCAACATGGAGGATTTTTTGTTTTAAGGAATATCTGCAATTCCTTCAAGCCATCATAAACTCTTCGTTTTAGTTCATCGTCTAGATTTAACTCGTCCAATTCATCTTCATCCAAAACAGTTTGGGTTCCATCCGCAGAAACCCAAAGATCCAGAGCAAGATCAACATACGAAACAAAGTCATCTTCAATGATGGCGGGCTTGCCGATATTGCAATACCAGCCTTTGAAATGATCATCGTCGCGGTCGTAAATTTCAAAGATGTTATACCAGCGGTCTGAATAAAATGTTTCCACGAAGCGGTCATTGCGTTTCAGCGTGATGTCCATAAACGGCATATCATCACGATTGAACAAGGCTTCCAATGTAATGGCATTTTCTTCGCGGCTCAAAACCACGCCTTCATATTGCCATGTCACTTCATCTGCAAGATTTTTCTTCAAAACTTTCATGCCAGACATTCTACCTTAATCTTTACTTTGACAATCTCACCAACCTTCGGTGCATTCTTCATGTGGATGACAAGCCCGCTTCCCGTCTTAACTTGAAACTGGTCCCGATCAAAGAGCACATCCTCAACTTTGAGTTGAATCTCGTCATCGCCATCTTCTGATTGTTTCAGTAGCAAAGAAATTGATTCTCCCATTGAGTGTCTGTGCTTGCAATTCAAAGTAAATATGCCAACCTCTGTTTTGACTTTATGCACCGAAGCAAATACGCCTTCGATGACATTGCCCATGCCCAACATCCGCGCCGCCTGAACAGAGTTTGGGCTGTTCCACACTTCATCAGGCGCGCCATCGCGGATGATCTCACCGTCGTGCAAAAGCAAAATGCGGTCTGCGACGGTGAAGGCTTCATCCTGGTCGTGGGTGACATAGATGGCAGGGATTTTTGTCTTATGCAAAATGGCGCGTATTTGATTCAGCAGATCTTCCTTCAAAGATTTATCCAATGCGCCGAGGGGTTCATCAAACATCAACAGGCGCGGACTCGGCGCAAGGGCGCGGGCGAGTGCAACACGCTGCTGCTCGCCGCCTGAGAGGTCGGTCACTTTGCGGTTTTCGAAGCCTGTCAAATTGACTAAGTCCAGCATTTCAGCCACACGACTCTGAAGTCCGACAGCTTGCTGTCGGGATATGCCAAACAGCGAGCTGTTTGATTCCAGAATTTTCATCTTCAACCCGAACG
The DNA here is from genome assembly GCF_016711665.1 of Candidatus Villigracilis saccharophilus. Taxonomy (NCBI): domain Bacteria; kingdom Bacillati; phylum Chloroflexota; class Anaerolineae; order Anaerolineales; family Candidatus Villigracilaceae; genus Candidatus Villigracilis; species Candidatus Villigracilis saccharophilus. The sequence continues at coordinate 44,334 of NZ_JADJSO010000066.1, read as the reverse complement.
CCACGTTGTCAAAAATGTTCAGGTGAGGAAAAAGCCCATAGTCTTGAAAGACCAAGCCAAAGTCGCGGAGGTGAGGCGGTGTTTGGGCAAGGTCAATCTGATTAAACAGGATCTGCCCGCTTTCAGGAAACTCCAGACCAGCAATCATCCGCAAGAGAGTGGACTTTCCGCTGCCCGATGCGCCAAGCAAGCAAATGGTTTCGCCCTGCGCCACGGAAAATGAAATGCCGCGCAGGAGCGGTTTGCCTTCGTAGGCTTTGACGATGTTTCGAACTTCGAGCATTTTAGAATTCTCCAGAGTCGGAAAGGCGCAGTTTTTCGATGGCAAGAATCGCAAGCGTGGTGAGCAGCATGAGCAGAGTCGCCATCGCCATCGCCTGACCAAAGTTGAGACCGCCAGGCTGGGAAAGAAAACGTTGAATGGCAATCGGGATGGTCGGGTACTCGGGGCGAGTGAGCAGAAGGGTGGCGCCGAATTCGCCAAGCGAAACTGTGAAAGCAAAAGTGGCGGCGCTCAGTGTAGCGCGGGAGAGAATCGGAAAATCAACAGTCTGCCAAACGCGGAAAGGCGACGCGCCCAAAGTGGATGCGGCTTGACGCAACCGCTCAGGAATCGATGCGAGCGCTGGTTGCAGCGTGCGAATCACAAATGGCAGCGCAACCAGCGTGTGCGCGATGGGGACAAACCACGGCGAAGCAAGCGAACGTCCGAAAGAAATGATGAAGCCAAGTCCCAGCATGACCGCTGACGAACCAAGCGGAAGCATGATGAGCGGGTCGAGAAATTTTTCAAGACGGGTCGGTTTGGCAAGCGCGTACGCAGCGGGATAACCGAGCGCGAGCGAAAGAAAAACGGTGACGCTGGCATATCCAAGCGAGTTGAAGGCGGCTTGAATCGGCGGGACGTAAAATAAGGAGCCGCGGCGATTGATGAAAAGTTCTTTGTAATAGTCGGTTGTAAATCCGTATTGGACTTCGCCGCGTTGCCCACGGTCTGCTTCGAGGCGGGTGAGCGAGCGGATGGGGAGGGAGAGCAAAGGCAGAAGGAAGAATGCAGAAAGCAGAATGCAGAGCATGGCGACAAAGATTTTTTCTTTTATGTTTTTTGGTTTGTTCGCAAGTGAAAATCTTGGCGCAGTTTGGGTGGTGACTTGGTTGATGGTGCGGGTGTAGAGGATGGAAAAGATGAGGGTGAAAATCAATTGAATTATTGAAAGCAGAGCGGCGAGCGGCAGGTTAGGAAGTTTGAGCACACGCAGGTAAATTTCCACTTCGAGGGTCGAGAAGTTCGAGCCGCCCAATAAAAGAATGACACCAAAACTGGTGAAATCAAACATGAAGACGAGCAACGCGGCGGCAAGCAAGGATGGGCGCAACAACGGAAGGGTGATATTTTTCCAAACGTGGAATGAGTCCGCGCCGAGGGAACGGGCGGCGGCTTCGAGTTTGGGGTCAAGGCGCGAGAGGGCATTGCCGACAATGCGGATAACGATGGTGGTGTTGTAAAAAATATGGGCGGTAAGAATAAGGATGAAAGGTGAAGGATGAGGGATGAAGAAAGAGAACAAACCGTGATTCCCGAAGAGCGCATTGAAACTTGATGCAACGACAACGGTAGGAAGCATGAAGGGAACGGCAGTGAGGGCACGAAGCAGGGATTTGCCGTGAAAATTAAAACGCGAAAAGAGAATGGCGGAGGGTAGGCCAAGGGCGAACGTTAATACGGTGGAGAGAATCGCCTGATAAAAAGTAAATCCAGCAACAGAGCGGATGACTTCAAAATTCTTTTGCGTGAACGCAGAAGAATCAAACACAAGTGTGATGATCCGCGCGAGAGGTTGGAAGAAGAAAAAGAGCAGGAAGAGGATCGGTGCGAGCCAGAGCGAAATACGAACAAACCACGGAGACACAAAGACACGGAGAATTTTATCTCTACACTTTTGTGCACGTGTCAGTGTCTCAGTGCCTTCGTGGTTTAAATCTTTATTTTGCATTTAATTGTTTATTTCATTGCCGCTGCCCATGCTTCGATCCATTCATCGCGGTTGGATGCGATCTCTGAATACGAAAGCACAGCAGGACTTTCTGCGACCTGTGCAAAGTTTGTAAAGACTTCTGGAAGTTTTGCGTTTTTATTGACTGGATAAACGAACATATTAAGCGGCATGTCTTCCTGAAATTTCTGGTTCAGCATGAAGTCTACAAACTTTTGGGCGAGGACTTGATTGGGCGTGTTCTTGAGAATGCCTACGAATTCGATCTGACGAAAGCACATATCTGATGCAACAATGGAAGCGGTCGGAGATTCGGGCAACGGCTCGGAGGCGAAGAATACTTCTGCGGCGGGACTGGATGCGTATGAGACAACCATTGGCTGCGGTCCTTTGCCAGATGAGGCGGAGAAGTTGGTGTAGTAGGCAGTTTCCCAGCCATCTACAACGACGGTTCCATTGGCTTTCAGGCTCTGCCAGTAGGCAAGATAGTCATCGCCAAAGTGGGCTCGGGTGGCAAGCAGGAAGGCAAGACCAGGGGAGGACGTGGCAGGGTTTTCCACGACCAGTAAATCCTTGTACTCAGGTTTCGCGAGGTCTTCAAAAGAGTGGGGAACAGCGAGATTATTTTCAGTGAAATAGGCTTTATCGTAATTGATGCACACATCGCCATAGTCCACGGGCAGGGCGCGGTTGGACGGGTCGAGTTTGAATTCGTCATCAATGTCACTTAATGCGGGTGATTGATACGTTTCGAAAAAATCCGCTTCGAGTGCGCGGGAGAGGAAGGTATTGTCCACGCCGAAGATGACATCCGCGATGGGAGCATCTTTGGTCAGGATGGCTTGATTGAGCATGGAACCTGCGTCACCGCTTTGGATGAAAGAGACCTTGGCGTTACTGTCCGTTTCGAAGGCTTTGACCACGTCCTCGCCAATGGCGAATGAGTCGTGGGTCATGACGGTAATGGTTTGGGGTCTTGTTGGGGTGGGGGCAGGCGCGCAGGAGGCGAGGAATAAAGTAAAAAGTAAAAAGCAAAGTCCTGAGGCTAAAAAGCAGGGCGTTTCATTTCGTAGTCTCCAGTAATTGGTAATTAGAGTTATTGATTCGACGATGGACGATGAGCAGCAAGCCAGATTTGATCTGGACCGTTGCCGCCTCGCCTATCATTTCGTTGCTGATGCCGCGTGTTTTGTTTGGATATAAAGTTTCATTTTGCAAGGGCCACTTCAGACCTGTGGTGACGATGCCTAAAACTTCACCCTGCCAGGGAATAAGCGAAATAAGGTCGTTGAGTGTTCCGTTAATTCCGCAGGTATCACGGCAGAAGAAAATTTCTTCGATGCCGTCGTCGAGGTGAATGTCAAAGGTTGAAGGTCGAAGGTTGCTGATGAGGGCGATATTGCCGAGGGTTTGGTCAAGGCGTCCGCCGAGGGCGGCGAGGATGATGACCTGTTCGGGGTTCAAGGTCAGCGCATGTTGAATGGCGAGTTCGAGGTCAGTTTCGTTTTTATCACGGGGGTAAAGAATCACTTCATTTTCAAATTTTGAAATCTCGAAATTGGCAGGTAATGAGTCAAGATCACCTACGATTACGTTGGGTGTAAGCCCAAGTGCGAGCGCGTGACGTGTACCGCCATCTGCGGCGATAATGAGGTCATCTTCATGCAGAAGAGCTCGGGCTTTTTCCAAATCGGGCAGGTCGCCGTTGGCGAAGATGATGATGCGTTTTGGGAACAAAAAATCCTCCGAGGACGGAGGATGGCTGTGAGTGAATCAAGAGTCCCTCCGCTGGTATTAACCAGATCAGGTAATGCGGGTCGAGCGGCTTGCGCTCCTCTCAGCCTGTCGAGCAGGCTCCCCGTTCAATTGTTAAAAAGAGTATATGACCGTGAAGGGGGAATGTCAAGGCAAAAATTGGCAAACAAAAAGACCGCCAGTGTTTGACGGTCTCTCTAGCGAACTCTGCGCTTCCATTCTTCCTTCAACTGCAGTTCCCGCGGACTTGCGCCTGAGTCAAGTGCAAGGAAATCTGTCATCAGGCGGTTGAATTGATTTGGATTATCCACCATTGGGAAATGCCCCGTCCCATCAAGGGTGATCTGATGCATGTGATTCGGAAAGTGATCGATCTTTTCCTGTGAAGGCGGCGCAACCGCAGGGTCGTTCGCACCATTGGCAAACAGGCAGGGAATTCCAAGGTTGCGGATCTCAGGAAACAACGGGGTCGACTCGAATCCCTTTATCGAAGCAGAAACAGCCAGCAGGTCGGCCTTGGATGCGTCTGCCAGAGCGGAAGCGCCATCGGGAGTCCGAACAGCCAGCCATTCGGCAAGCTCTGCCATGGAGGCAGTCCGCGTACGGATGTTGATCGCTTCATAATCAAGCGGGCAGTTAACTGCCATCATTCGGTCAATACTCTGCGGCCATTTCTTGATAAAGGATAAACCAACCAGCGCGCCAAGGTTATGGCCAACGATCGCGACCTTGCCAATGCCCATTTCTTCAAGGAAGCGGTTGATCATGTCTGCCTGGCTGTCAATGGAATAGTGCTGCGGGTCGCGCGCGGTATCCCCAAAGCCGTAAAGATCAACCGCGTAAGCGCGGAACGATGTGGAGGCAATCTGCATGGCGTTGATCCAGTAACGCCATGAGCCGACCCAGCCGTGCAGAAAGACAATGGGACGGCCGCGTCCCAAAGCCTCGTAATGCACTATCGAACCATCAAGAATGATCGCGCTCATTAAAAACTATTTTCCAAATTTTGCGAGAATGGCCTTTACCCGTTCAGTAAGTTGCGTGGGGGCGAAGGGCTTGAGCATGTAATCCTCCGCGCCTACATCCATACCGGTTTGGATCTCAGAGTCTTGTCCCTTGGCGGATAAAAAGACCACTGGAATATCCCTTAAGATCGGGTCGGCTTTCATTAAACGGCAGGCTTCATAGCCGGTCATTTTGGGCATACGCACATCCATGAGGATCAGGTCGGGGATAACCTGCACGGCTTGTTGGACCGCCTCTTCTCCATTGGCGGTGGCGGTGACCTCGTGCCCGGCAAACCGCAAAGTAAATGCCACAAGTTCGCGAATATCTGGTTCGTCTTCTGCTATGAGTATCCTTGCCATACAAACTCCATTATTTATAGATTGGAAGGGTGAAAGAAAAAACACTGCCTTCACCCGGCACACCCGCACTGGACATCCAAATGCGGCCATTATGCATTTCAACCAACTGGCGTACGATCGGAAGGCCGAGACCGGTGCCCGGGGTTGCAAGGACCAGCGGATGCTCGCCGCGGAAGAACCGTTCAAAAATACGCGGTTGTTCCTCAAGTGCGATCCCCACGCCGTTATCCTGTACATCCACCTGGATATCATCATTCTGTTGGCGCATATTCACGGTAATCGTTCCATTTTGAGGCGTGTAATTATAGGCATTGTCGACGAGACTCCCCAGAATCTGGCGGACACGTTCACGATCGCCCTTGATGGCGGGTAATTTTTTTGAAGCATCCAACGATAACGCGATCGGTTTATTTTCTATCCGTGAACGGCGAAGCACTTCTTCGATCACCTCTTCGGCGATCTCGTAGAGGTTTACGGATTCTGGATTAAGGGTGACGCGTCCCGCTTCGATGCGCGAAATATCCAGCAGATCGCCCACAAGGGTATTGAGACGGTCTATGTTATTGCGGACGACATCGAGGAAGTGCATTTGATTCTCATTCAAAGCGCCCGCCGCGCCCATGGTAAGGATGTCCACGTAGCCTTTGATGGCTGTCATGGGAGTGCGCAATTCATGGCTGACGGTCGCGACAAACTCGGATTTCAAGCGGTCCACCTCCACCTCATGCGTAATATCGCGGAAAATAGACACGGTTCCAAGAAAATCGTTTTGTAATATGACTGGCGCAAGGTGGACCAACGCAATGCGGTCATCCTCGAGTTCCAGTTGTTCGGCATACGTATCACCAGCGCGATAAGAGGCTGTGTTTGCAGACCAAAAGCGAATCGTATCCTTCCACGAAGTCGCGGCTTTCCCAAATAGACCGCCAAAAGCATCCATGGATCTGCCAAGCAGCTCGCTGCCAGTTACGCCAAGAATATTCTCTGCGGATGAATTGACAAAGGTGACGCGGTTCTCCTTGCCGGTGACCAGCACGCCATCGGCCACCGCTTCAAGGATGGCTTGTGAACGGCTGGCATCCTCTTGTTCCTTGCGCAGCATGACACCAAGGCGCTCCGCCTGGTCGCGGATCAATTCATAGAGATGCGCATTGTTAATAGCAACCGCCACCTGACTGGCAATTGCTTTAACGAGGATGAGCATTTCCGAATTGAAGAAATGAGCAGTGCGGTGAAAAACCATCAACACCCCGATCACGTCCGCGCCGACCATCATCGGCACCACAATGCTGCTGCGGTGATCCTGCCCATACATTTTCTTTTGCAGCCAGCGCGGGTCTTTATCCAGTTCATTGACCAGTACGGCTTCGCGATTCTGGACAACCCAGCCAGCTAAACTTTCACCGATCTTCAGTGTGAGATCCTGGTCAGCCGTGTCACCCTGGCCTGATACAAATCCATACCCAGCGCGGAAATGTAACAGATTATCATCCGCATTCAACAGCAGAATCGTGCCTTGTTCGGCGCCGGTGGCGTCGTTTAGCAATGACAAGGTACGACTTAAAGCACGGTCAAGGTCAAGGCTGGATGATACTTCAGTGAGAATATGAAGAAGGGTTTCTGTATTTTGTTGTTCGTGTTGTAACTGCGAAGTACGCTCGATAACACGCATTTCCAACATAGCCGCGAGGTTTTGTGTTTCCGCAAAGAGACGCCCGTTTTGAATAGCGACAATCGCCTGATTCGCGAGCGTGCCAAGGATCTGTACATCCTCTTCAAAATACACGCCTGCCTGATAGCTTTGAACAGAAAGCATACCGAGTGTTTTTCCGCCCAGCATCATTGGAACAGCCACAACAGATTGAGTATCATCGCCAGCACGGGTCTGGACTGTATCCATGGTATTGGCCTGTTCCAACGTTGAGATCAGCACCGGCTTGCCGCTCTTGATAACCTCGCTGCTTAATCCTTTGCCATACGGAACCCTTTCGCCAGGGATGCGTTTTCCGAGATCAAATAAATAGACCGGCTCGATCTCATTGTGTTCCTGGTCCAACAGGGTGATCACGACAGATTCTGCCGGCATTAGGCGTTCCGCCGCCTTATGCACAGAAGCATAGATTTCTTCCGGGACCAGACTCGCGCTGACCAATGAGCTGGTTTCGTTGAGGATTGCCAATCGCTCGGCGGTCCGAACCGTGGATTGGTACAGGCGGGCATTTTCAAGCGCAATGATGGATTGATTCGTAATGGTGCGCGCCACCTCCACATCACTCGAACCGAATTGTTCTCCGCCTGCCATTTGTGCGAAAACCAACCCCGCAAGAGTCTGCCCACTTATCAGCGGCAGGATGAGCAAAGCCGAAATATTTTCATCCAGCAGTTCCATCAGCGATGCAAGATCGGGTTCATGGCGGGGATCATTGGTGTTGAAAATTCCCAATGATTCGCTTAGGCGGCTAAATATAGGCGCATCAGGCAACCGGCGCGGGAATTTGATCTTCATACGGGGGGCAGTGACTCTCCAGTACGCCCGGCCCCGCTCAAAGGTCAGAATGGAGACGCGCTGAACGCCCAAGGCTTTGAGCAATTCATCAGCGGTCAAATTCAAGATCTGTTCAGCATCCAACATGCCGGTCAAACCAGATGTGAAGCGGTTGAGTGATGTGAGCCGCTGGGAGCGTTGATCCAGTTGTGTGGCACGACTGACGCTGTCTTCATACAAACGGGCATTATCCAACGAAACCGCAGATTGGCTCGCAAAGGTTAATGCCACCTGTAATTGTTCGCGGGTATAGAAATGCGCCTGCCATTTTTCGACAGCAAGCACGCCGATCAAATCACCTTTGGAAATTAACGGAATGCCAAGCCATGAAAGACGCGGAGCTTCCACCGGCATAAAGCGTGAATCCTCACGCACATCCCTGACCGAAATTGGTTGGCCGGTTCTGGTCATTTCCTTGAAAAGCACACTGTCTGAAACCGAAACAGACAGCCCAAGGCGGGGCTCTGAATCTGGAAATCCGCGCGCAGAGGCCACGGAAAGGCGGTCATTGTCGCGCAGCCAGAGTGTGGCCGTATCATACGGAATGATAGGGGCTAATTGATCGAGCAGGGTGTTGATCAATTGATCGCTGCGCAAACTGGAGGTGAGCGAAGCGGACGCGTTATTCAAAGCCTGCAATTGTCCGGCGCGCTCCTGTGTTGCCTGCACAAGGCGCAGGTTGTCAAGTGAAAGAGCGATCTGCTGGGCAAGCGACAACAGCAGAACTTCATCTTCATGACTGAAAGCCGAAGTGGTATTGAAATTATCCAGGACAAGCAGCCCCAGGTTTTGTTCTTTGGTAACAATCGGAATGAGTAAGCTTGAAACCGGCAAACGGCCGCCCGTGGCCTGACGATACAATGCCAGGTTTTCAGGACTCAAGTTGTAATCACGCGTAAATTTCACTTCATCCACACGGCGCGCCGCTTTATTGGCAAAGGTATTACCGGGCAATGCCTCCCCCATGCGGTAATGGATCTTTAGCATACTGTCGTTATCGGCGTATCCAGAAACCACATGCGGAACCAGCATTTCAGTTTTCGGATTCCAGATCAACACCATGCCCGCGTGTCCATGTTGGATGACCCTCCGCGAACTGTCGAGCAATGACTTGATCACCGCCTCAGGATCCATCCCCGAAAGCTGGTGACTAAAGTCAAGGAGCAGGTTGACTTCTTCGAGGCGGCGGCGCGTCTGATTCAACAGGGAGATATTTTGCAGGATCAGGGAAGTCTGTTGGGCGATCTGTAAATAGACCTGATTGTCTTCCACAGTGAAGGCAGGCATGGGTTCAGGGCTGACAGCAAGCATGGCTGCCACTGGTTTGTTATCGATCATAACAGGCAGACAAATGACGCCTTTTGCGCGCAACGCAGTCAACAGGGAGGCGTCGCGCCATTCATCGCTTTCATCCAGACTTGCTATCAAGATGGGCATGCCGTTTTGCAGACAGGCACGCAATGGATTGCGCTGACCAAATAAAGCCTCCACGTTCGTGGAACGCGGCAAACTGCCGAGAACATGCAAAAGACGCGGACCGTCCAGTGTATTCTCAGCCACCAACGCCACAGACATGCCAAGCTGGGTCAGCGTTTCACGCCCAAGCGCAGAAAGCGCGGAAGAAGCATCCAATTGGCGGCTGACCGATTCGGTAATAGCGAGACCTGCCCGCACCCGCTGGGTGCGCCGATCCAAATTATGCAGGGAAATGGTTAACTCAAGATCCTTATGAAGCAGTACCGGCAGATCATTCTGTGTGATATCAAGTAATTTTTGCTGGCGCAGCAAGCCGGAAGCCAGTGAATCAATGCGCGCGTGTAATTCCTGCTGACGCAGAGTCGTGCTGATCAACAAAGCAGCCTGGGCGGCGAAAACCTCAACAGTTTCGATCGCCGCCCGATCCGGGCGAAGTCCATTCAATGGATCGTCAAGGCTGATCAAACCCACGATCTCGCCATCGGTATTTTCAAGCGGAATGAGCAGGGCATCATCCGCGTCCCAGGTATTCGCAGCTTTGGAAGTAGCCGCGGATACATCCAATGTGATCATGTGCACATCTGAAGGCACCACGGGAGATCGGTCAATCGGAATAAAAAAGGAACGGCTGATCTTAAATTCTGGACGCATGATCTGCTGCATACCAGCCAGCGGTTGTTTTCGGGCAAATAGTTCAGACAGCGTTTCCTGTGGAATTCCAACGGCGGCAACACGACGCAGCAAGCCTTGTTCCGCCTCCATGATGCTGATCAAAACCACGCGGAAGGGAGTTGCATCACGAATGCCGCTTGCAATGGTCTGCAATGCCTGCTCCAACGGCTGTTCATTACTAATGCCATAACTTACATCTGCCAGCCGTACAAGCGTATCCGCGCGGCGGCGCATCAGCTCACCACGCTGTTTCTCGGTTTGATAATGCTGGGCATTGCTCAAGGCAATACCGGCCTGCACAGCCAGCGCTTGCACCAGCTCAGCCGCTTCCAGTTTAAAGAAATCGGGACGACTTGAATGCAGGGTGACCAAACCGATCACACGCGTCTGATAATTGATCGGAGCAATGATGGCAGAACGCACATTTTCGTGCGGCGCGGAAATATTTTCACGGGAGAAATCAGATATAACCTGAAGTTCATTTTTTTTCAGGATATCCCGCTCAATATCAAATAATTCACGCCCGCGTTCACAGCCAATGGATAATTCGATGCGCGGGTCAGACGCATCGCTGTCTGCTTCAAAAAGAATAATCGAAGAGCAATCCGCATGAGCCAAACGCAGCCCTTCATCGTGAATGATCTGGAGTAAATGCCTAAGATCAAGCGACGCGCCCAACTCGCGGTTGACGCGCATGATCGCGGAAAGCTGTTCCACGCGGCGGCGTAAAGATTCATCCGTCTGCGCGAGTAATGCGGCGGATTCAACCGCAGTCGCCAAATGACCAGCCGCTGTGGAGATGGTTTGAAGATCATAGGCATTGAAGAAATCCGCTTTGTAACTTCCCAACATCATTTCGCCGATACTTTGTTCACGCACCACCAATGGCACCACGACCGCTGATTCCATTCGAAGAGCATCAGCCAATGGACGGTAAGCGGGTAATACCCTTCTATCCGTGCTGAGATGTCCTGAGAGAAATGATCTTTGGCTTCCAGATACCGTATGGGAATAATTGGGATCATCCACAAAGATCTGAAGGAAGGATTTACTGATCGCATCTGTAACGCCAAACGTTGACTCACGGCGCAGACGAAGTTCACCGCGCGATTCATCCAACAGGAAGATCGCACCTGTATCAGCTTGAAACAGGTGCGCTAATTCCTGCACAGAATATTTTAAGATTTCTTCAAGTGTGGCGGATGACCCTGAAAGACTGGCGATCCGATGTAATGCGTCAGACCGTTGGGCACGCAAGCGCGTCTGCTGCACCAGCAACACATTTTCAATCACCGCCGCAGCCTGGTTTGCAACAATATTCATCAAGCGGATCTCTTGCGGGGTAAAGGAAAGCGTGCCGAGTGTATGATGACCGACCTGCAAATATCCAAGCATGCGCCCTGAAGACAACAAAGGCATAAGCGCCATGTCTCGTAAACTGGCGGCAGTTGCAATATCGGCAAGACCCAGGGCACGCCAGGTCTCATCGCCGGCCGCGCTTAATGTAAAGATCGATTGTTGGGATGCAATAACCTTTTCAGCAGAGCCGCCCACTGGAACCGCAACTCGATAGATCTCCACCAAATGCGGCGGCAACCCGCGAAACGGGATCCTGCCTTCGAGCACGCGCTTATCTTCATCATAAAGAAGAAATCCGACAACCTCTGCTGGAAATAACGGGGTGACGCTCTCCAACAACCGCGCAAAAATATCCTGAAAATCGTGTACAGAACCAAGCGCCTGATTCAAATTGGCAAGACCGGCAAGTTCTGTCCCGCGTTTTTGCTCCTCTTCATATAATTTTGCGTTGCGGATCGCGACCGCTGCCTGGGCTGATACCAAAGACAACAGATCAAGGTCATGCTGACCAAACGCGCCGCCTCCAACCTGACCCGCCTCCAGCGCGCCGACCAATTCGCCGCCCGCCATGAGGGGAATTCCCAAATAGGATTGGATCGGAAGCAGTTCCCCGTTCAAGGTGAGTTCCGGCTGTGACTGAGCATCTGAGATCAGGATGGGTGCATGACGCGCGGTTAACTGATTGGTCAAACTGCCAAATTGAGAAAAAGATTCAGGTGCGACGCGTTCTGCGCTGACCACAGCTTCCTGATAACGATACGGAACCAGGACCTGTCTTTCAGAACTCCACAATTTCAACTCAAGCACATCCGAAGGTACAAGGCGGATGACATTTTTCAGAATGGCTTGTACCGTAGTTTGCAGGTCAAGACTTTCCGCGATCCCCTGTCCAAAATCAGTGATCACTTGCAGGATCTCTTCCGAAGCGCCATGCCCATCATCCAGCACGGGGAGCATATCCTTACCGCGCAAAGAAACCAGCATCATTGGAAAAACGCCTGGTATTTCATAAGACGCGATTTCTACCAGTCTGCCGTCAAGCGAAACCCTCTTTTGTCCAGGGACAGCGCATATATCAAGAAAGTCACTGGAAGGACGAACCCGCCGCGCAAGACGCTCAAGGTCATAAGGCTCATTCTCGTGCAAGTTAAAATAGGAACGCGCAAACGCGCTGATATATTCCACCCGTCCGCCCGGTTGGAGGATGATCACCGCTTGATCTGATTGTGTCGATTCGGGGAATATAAGGGGGGTGGAATTAGATTGTGCATTGACCTGTGGACGCAAAAATATACGCAATACCACCCAGACCAGTATGATACATACCAGCCCGGCAATGAACAGGCTAACGCCAACTCCGGAAAACATGAAAAATGCCCGCCTTATCAGACGGAGGAATCGGACGCCGCATCCTGACGGCGCGCTTCTGCCGCAAGCTCCGTGATCTCACGGATATCGGCAAAGGAATGCGAACTCGGCGAAACCAATCCCGCCGCAAAGGTCATGAAGGGAACTTTCTCCAAAACACCGTCCGTTCTGGGTGCTTGAATGAAACCCTGCTGACGATCGATAAAGTTATAGTGGGTCTGTATTTCTTCTGCAAAACGTTCCTTTAGCCTTTTGCGAATATTCGGCGCTGCCTCGTTCGTCGTAATAATAATAAAATTATCACCGCCCGCGTGGCCGATGAAGTCACTCATTGTACCGAGTTCGTCCACCACTTCTCCGATCACCATCGCAGCAAAACGGACAACATCATCGCCCGCAACAAATCCATACACATCCTTGAAAGGTTCGAAATGATTCAGGCGCACATCCAGCAGCGCCCACTCTTTCTCGCGGATGATACGGCGCAGCTGCTCTTCGATCAAGCGGCCCGCAGGCAGGCCGGAACGCGGATCAGTGAGACTCTCCCGCTCTGAACGGCGAATGGCTCCCTGCACACGCAGTTTTAATTCTTCGATATCAAAAGGCTTGGTGATGTAATCATCCGCGCCCAGCTCCAGCCCCTGCAGTTTGTCGCTGCGTTCATCTTTTTGTGTCAGGAATATCACAGGGATGTGGCTGGTGCGTGTGCTGACCCGCAAATTGCGGCAAACCTCATACCCGTCAATATCCGGCAGCATGATATCCAACACGATCAAGTGCGGCAGAGCGCGCTTAACCTTCTCCAAAGCGTCGCGTCCCCGATGCGCCACATCGACATCATATTTCATGCCTGAGAAATAGATCTTAAGCATGTTGGCGATATCTACATCATCTTCCACTACCAAAAGGCGAGCATTTCCCATATAAGCCTCCACTAGCCGTGCAGCGCGCCAATGCGCGCATTTTTCTTAACGGCTGCGATCTGTTCAGTTGTTACTTCACGTTCGAACGAACGAAATCCGCTCATGCGAAAGCCGTGCTTTTCAGCGATCGCGGTGATCTCTTTAACACGCTCAACTGTGATATCCCTGCCCACGGTGTAATCTTCAAAGCGGCCTTCCAAGGCCAGCGCAATGGTCTCAGCCATGCAAGCGTACACCTTTCCTTCGGGAAAACCAAAGTTAAAGTGAAAATCCACATCACCCGGCACATCCACCATTCCGCCGTCAATCACTAATATATCATCTCTCACTGCCGCCACCATTGCAGAAACGTCACGAGGGCGCGCCACGTCGCAAACCACGCTGCCTGGCTGCAAAAATTCAGGGCGGATGACATCGTGAATGGAACTGGTAACGGTCAATATCAATTGCGCTTCCTTTAAAATATCCATCTTCGTATTGATGACAATTTCGCCTCGGGACTTAAGCTGAAGCCTGTCTCGCAAGGCCTCGAGTTTTTTCTCATCCCGGGCGAGGAGCAAAGTCCGTGCCGCTTCACCAGCCAACAGTTCAGCACAGACGCGCCCGATCGCGCCCGTGGCGCCCACGATGGCCACCGTCGCCTCTTCCATTTTTATATCCATCACGCGCGCCGCTTCACGGATGGCTTGCACCGCCATTGCAACCGTGTACGAGTCGCCGGTGGTGACGGGAATATCCAGCGCGTTTGCGATGGTCACGCCCGCATCGCCGACCACGGAGGTAAATGCGCCGAGACCAAGAATGTTCGCGCCCAGTTTTTCAGCCATGCGTCCCGTTTGAATAATTTTACGATAGACCGTGCGCTCGGGCAATTGCAACATGCGGCGCGGAGTATATGGACAGGCAATGAACCAGCCTTTGACGGTCTTGCCCGTGGCTTGCGAGGTGATTCCTTCGATCTCTGAAATATAAACGGGCGGAAAGAAGGTGGAAAAAAAATCTATTTGTCTTTCGTTTAATATTTTTCCCAGCAACGGGAACTTGCGGCTTACATCCCGCTTGGGTTCAATGGGATGAATGATAAAGGCGAAGCTGTCCATTTTATCTCGACAAAACTCGATACCCATTTACCATGACTCAGCCTTATCTTTTACATTCTTGTGATACGGGGTCTGATGCAGGTGCGCGAGTTTTAAATTATGATGGTCGCTATCTTGAAATGAAATATCGCGGTCGATCACACGGCGTTTGTCAGAAGCCGCCAGCACAACATCCGATTCGATGGTGCGCGCGGGGTACACGATCATGCCGGAACCGATGCGGCAGTTATGCCCCACACAGCCGCCCAGCACGGGACGATTGGACAAGCTCAACCTGCCATTTCCATCACGGGCACGGATGGGCGCGGGAATGAGGTTGTAATCTGTCCAAGTGGACCCGGCGCCTATAAATGTATTCCTGCCGATAACGCACATTTGCAGACAGGTATTTTGCGCCAGCATGCTGTTTTCCATAAGGGTGGTCATGAACAATGCAGCGCGGAAAGGCAGAAAAGCGCCGTCTCCCACCACTGAAAGCATGACTTGCACATCTTGCGATATATTGACGTTATTGCCAATGTAACTGTTATCAATGACCGCGCCCGCATTGATGGTGACATTGTCGCCGATGATGGCAGGTCCCTTAATCACGGCGCTGGGGTCAATGACACAGTTCTTGCCAACTTTTACAGCCACAGAACTTTCCAACACCTGCCGTCCTTCATAGATGGCCCTGCCAAGGATATTAAGTTTAAATGAAAGCTCTTCATTGGCACGTTTTTCAAAACGCGCGCCGCGCGCAAATTGACCGAAGACCATATCCGCGACAAAGACATGTACCCATGAATCAATGGCGAGCATGGCGCGCAACGGCACCTGGAAAACAAGGTCGCCGCTTTGATCTCCCATATAGGTCGGAACATGATAATAGCCGATCTCACGCGCCTGCATGTCGATCACAAGCGGTTCAACGCTCGCTGTTGGGCCGTTGGGGTAATACCACAGGTCTGCCAGATACAAACTACCGGCGGGCGTAAAAGATGTAGAAAGCGGCAGGGCGTGTTCACGAAAGGCGGCGTCATTCGTGCTAAATGCTGCGCGCACAGGGCGGTTCTTTTTCTTCGCCGCTTCGATAAAGGCTTGAATATAGAATTCATCAAAAAACAGATTGTCACGATAAACGATGGTGGGTTCTTTTACAGGCAGAAGCGGTTCCCCCGGCTTCAATTCCAGCTCACGGGTGACGTACGGCGCGAGCAAATTACGCTGATGCAGCCAGAGCGGCGAATTTTGGATCCGCAGTTCACGCGCGGTTTCACAAAATGGCATGATCGGGTTCTGCGCGTGCAGGATGATCTTAAGCATGGGCAGAATTATAAATCAAAGTCTGTGATAAAACGCCTCAACAAAGTCGTGATAGAGTTTTTTAGAAGAATTTTATGAGCGATAAAACCGACCTCGGACGTCTTAAAGACCTGCAAGATCTTGAGATCATGAAAACGGAGTTGTATCTATCACGATCGTGCAATCCGCATCACCCTGGGCAACGCAGGTGGTCTCTTTTACATCGAATACCTTTCCGCCGCTTAGCCAATATAATGATTCCTGCAAGAGGCCGACAGCAAGATGGCAAACCGGCTCATCGGTGGTCCGCCCCCAGCATAATGGGCAGCGTTCTATATGCCAGAATATCTTGTTGCCCTTTTCTTCAACGCGTACTTTTTGATCGGTATGCTTGTTGAATAGGTCAGCAAAGGATTTGGTGCCGGCGCTTAATTTCGTGGGTAGTGAAAGCAGGCGGAAAGCCATTTCGGTCAAGCCAAGCATCGAGCCATATTCCTTAAGACCATACGAAAAACAAGCCCGCCCGATTCGCAGTGCCAGTCCACGCCCGCCGCGCGGACCGTAATTCTGCTCAAGCGTGCTTTGTAACAGGCTGATCGTCTCAAATGGGAAATCGCGCTCTGTACTTGCGGGCGGATAACCCTGGATATATTGCTCAAGCGAGGCAAGGCGCAGGATGGCGTCCACCCCGTGCGAACCCATTACCTCCTCCATACCGGTCAACATGATCCTCCCCATTTTTTGAGGATAGAAGAAGGAGTCTGAGCTCATAAAGTTGGGGTTTCCTGATCAAGAAATGCCTTCAGTTTTTGAGTGAACGCGGTCGGTTCTTCCAGCATGATGAAATGCCCCGCTGTCGGGAAGCGCTCAATGACTGCATGTGGAATGCCCTGAAGCATCGGCTGCCACTGCTTCGGATGAACGATCACATCCTTATCACCGTACATGCCCATCGCGGGGATCTTGACCTGCGAAAGCATGGGAGTTAAGTCGGTGCGTCGCAGGGAAGCGATAGATCGCAGGAAAGATTCAACGGTCGTACGCGAAAGATCGCGATCCATCATCTGCGGAAAACGCGGATCCCTGCAGATGAGCGGGGAATACAATTTCATCCCCGCGCGAAAGACAGGCATCATATTGAAAAGCATGAACGCGATCCCGCGATAGCCTGCCAGTTTAAGCAGCGGCGCGAGCGAGGAACCGATCATCGGCGACCCGACCACGACCGCTTTGCTGACCCTTTGCGGATATTTGATCGCGACAGACAGGCTGACCGTGCCGCCCATGCTGTGCCCCACCAGCGGCGCGTTGACGATCCCCAACTGCTCCATAAATTGATCTACAAGACTGACAAAATCCGAGACCGCGTAGGTCTCGCGTTTTTTTCCTGATTCCCCAAACCCCCAAAAATCCAGCGCGTACGTGCGATAGAACGCGCCCAAATACGCCATTGTTTCCTGCCAAAGTCCCCACGAACCAAGCCATCCATGCAAGAGAATAACCGGACGCCCGCGTCCGTACACTTCGTAATGAACTATTCCCTGATCAGTGGTGATGGATGACACAGAAAATCGTAAACCCGCCGCCTACTTGCCGGATTCCATTTCCTTTAGGATGCTGTACAACAGCTCAAGCAATACCGATTTGACGGTATCGCGATTGGTCGCTACACAGGGTAAAAGTTTTGTCTTGCTGTCCAGTCGCAGGGCATGACGCACGTCTTCAAGATCCCAGGCATCTTCCATATCCTGCTTGTTTGCAGCCACCACAAAAGGTGTCGGCGCATATGCTCGGAACGTCTCCAAGATCGAACGTGCCTCGCGGAATGTTTCCGGACGGGTGCTGTCCACCATCACGACAAATCCCAGCATGCCTTCCGAAAGGATTTCCCACATAAAGTCAAAACGCTTTTGGCCCGGTGTCCCGAACAGATACAGCACCAGATCCTCGTCCACTGTGATGCGTCCAAAATCCATCGCCACGGTTGTGGAAGATTTAACGGCACGTTCTTCTTCGGATGAGATCCTGCGTTCCGTGGCGACCACATCAATTTCACTGACAGACTGAATGAACTGAGTCTTGCCAGCGCTGAAGGGACCTGTCACTACCATTTTGACCGTTTGCATAATTTCTATCCTCTAAAACAGATAACTACATTGCCCGAATACGTCCGATCAATTTATTGATCAACGACCTTTGTTCCTGTTTATTCGGCGTTGGGAACATCTTCGGGTTTTGGACAACCGCCAGACCTGCGGGGCGCGCCAGTTCAACCAGCCCGGCCTGTAATAGACCATATACGATCCTACGGATCTCGATCTCGCTCAATTTATTGGTACTGGCGATCTGGCGCATGGTATTCTTTGGGTCCACAAACTTGACCACTTTCCATTCATCCACGCTCAAATTCACATTCGTGCGCGGCCGATCCGTAAAGACAAGCGCCATGTCCAGACTGGGGATCTCATCCTGCAAATGTTCCAGTTCGCGAAACTGGCGCGAACCTTCCATAATAATATTCTCGAGGTCAAGGCGCACATTAATACGCCCATCCGGAGGCAGCATGTCAGTCTCAAAGCGGAAGATGCCTTCCACCCATGAGAACAGTTTCCGGACCACATCGGTAAAGTATCCCTGCAAATTCACGAGGATCTCTTCCTGAGAGACGTACCCCGCATTAATAAGAAGCAGTCCCAGTTCCTTATCGGTCATCTGTCCTGCGCGGTCTGCGATCGCCCGGTATTGATTGACATTGATCTTATTGGCTTTATGCAGGACCAACGCCAGACTGCCATCCTCCTTGCCCACACGCGCGTAGGCAAGTTTGCCGTCACGAAATGAAATATACGCCTGCTCCGAAACTCCATCCACCACCAACGTACCGGTCTTGCTGGCAAGGTTGATCAAATTTAGAAGTTGTGTAATTGTAAAATCACGTAAATTTCCACGCAGGGCCATTGATCCTCTACTAACCATCCCATAGGAACAGTTTTCAAAATTATACATGCTAGCAGATAATGCGTCAATTAAACCACTTAACCGTCTTGCAAAGAAAAGGAAAAATGGATGAAATACACGGCAGTTTTCCGAGCCTACTCTGAAACCGACTCAAATTCTCCGGCATCCGCCTCTTGCATGGACTGAGAGTTGGCTCTGCCTACGAGCAGCATGGCCGGTAAAAGCAACAGACCCGAAGTCGTGATGGCCGCGACAACCGACAGGAATTTTGCGATCAGACCAACGCTTGGCCCACCCGCGATCTGTCCAAAAGCATCTACCTGCCCCGCCATTGAATGGACGGTCGCCCGAGTCTGCGGATCAAGTTTTTGATTTACCCACCCTGAGTAGAGCGGATTGCTCACGCTGCGAAAAATATTGATGACGAGATACAGTCCCAAAGTCAAAGGAAGAAACGGTGAAATCGCAAAGCCAACCATCGCGAACGCGATCAACCCGGTCACGATCAGCATGGCGCGCCCTATCGCGAGCGGACTCCCCGAGTCCACGCGCTTCTCGACAAAACGGATCGCAAAGATTGTCAGCACGGAGGCTGTGATTCGAAGAACGGCAAAGAATGCGACCTGATTATTCCCAAAGATGACCGGGATTTCAAAATTATCAATTAAATGCTTCACCCACAGGCGGTCAAAACCTTCGCTGTACAAACCATAAAATAAACCAACACCGAGAATATTGATCAAGCGCGGGCGGGCACGGACCGATATCAGCCCCTGATTAAAAGTATGCCACATGTGCTGCCAGTTATTGCGATCTTCCCTGGATGCGGGTTGAAAACCAGTCTCAGGCATGATGAAGATAAGCACCAAACCGATCGCTAGCACACCTGCAGCGCCAAATTGAATAGGCAGCGCAACGTTGTTCGCGCCAATGAACATCGCCAATCCCATTCCGATCAAGGATGCGGTCAAGCCCACCCGCGTGGCGCGCAGAAAAAGCTGATTGGCAGGTTCTTCGCCGATCTCATCTGAGATCCACGCCTGCGTTGCGCCGCTGGTAAAGGTATATCCCAACCCCCAGACCACCTGCGCGAGAAGAATGGGAATGAAAGCAGGAAAGAATCCTTCAATGAGAAAACCAAGTCCCATCAGAAAATAACCGATGATGATGGACAAGCGCCGTGAATACACATCTGCGACCACGCCGGTCGGAATTTCAAAAACAAAAGCCGCAACTTCCAAAGTCGTTCCAACCAGTACAAGCTGCAGCGGGGTCAGCCCGGCAACCGTTGCTTCATACAATGATGTCGTGACGAACATCATCGAGAAGAATGCCGATGCTGTAAACTCAATGAATAAATAGACTTTTGTAGCATCTACCTTTAAGCTGGGAAACATTTTTACCTTTTTAAAAGAACTATTTTTATATCCCCAAACTATTTTTTGATCTTCAATAATCGGTTCAATTGACCCAGGCAATCCTGCGGATCCTTGAACAAAATTCCCTGCATCCCGACCTTTTCACAGGCCTCGATATTGGCGTTCATGTCATCCACAAAGACCGCTTCCTTCGCGTTGACCTTTGCCTGTTCCAGCGCGAGCTCATATATTTTAGCTGACGGCTTTACTACGCCAACCTCCGCCGAAATGATGACAGTATCGAAAATATCAATGACCTTCTCTTTAGTAATAAATTCGCGCAAACCGCTCCATGCGTTGGAGATCAAGCCTGTGTGGACCTTACCGCGCAGTGAGCGAATGGTCTCAACCAGGGTGCGGTCAATGACATCGCCGCCAAAGAACTCATCTACAAAGGCTTTCTTTTCAGAAACAGGGTGCCGCAATCGCTTCAGCACTTCCGCCCAATGTGCATCTTCGCTGATCTCTCCGATCGAAGCACGGCGCGCAGAGTCACTTCCAAAGACCGCCTTATCAATATCGTCATAATCCATCTTAAAGCGCTCAGCCAAATGCTGGCGCGGAGCCTGAAATTCGGTGCGCATGATCACACCGCCAAAGTCAAAAAAAACAGCACGGATCGTCATAGTGGTCTTATCCCATATTAAAAGACAAAGCCTAAAGACACTGGGTCTTTTCGGCTTTGTCATGAATTCAAAAGCTTTATTTCTTTTTGCCTTTTGCAGCCACCTTCTTTTCGGCAGGCTTGGCAGTTGATTTCTTCGCCGCAGGAGCCTTCGCTGTTTTTGCAGGGGTCTTCTTTTCAGCGGACTTGGCTTTAGCAACCTTGGGAAGCGGCTCTGTCTTGGCTACGGCAGAGGCTGGCATTGCCTCGGCTTTCGCTTCTGCTGCAGCCTGCTTGGCGGCTTCCTGCCAATTCGGGAAGAACAATTCCATCCGCTGGCGGGATATGGAATTGGCGCGGCGGCAGCGTGGACAATGAGCATCATAATGAGTCTGACTCTTCTCATTCATTGTAACGATGGCGCCCAGCATCTCGGCGCGAGCAAGGGTGAAGGGAGTCTGACAATAAATACAACGCAGGTTCATAATAGTATCCTTTCGTAAAACCTAGAATAACTTGATTCTA
Source organism: Candidatus Villigracilis saccharophilus (assembly GCF_016711665.1). Classification (NCBI taxonomy): domain Bacteria; kingdom Bacillati; phylum Chloroflexota; class Anaerolineae; order Anaerolineales; family Candidatus Villigracilaceae; genus Candidatus Villigracilis; species Candidatus Villigracilis saccharophilus. Next base: position 22,986 of record NZ_JADJSO010000066.1, on the reverse strand, counting down.
CACGAAATTCCCCGCTTTGCGGGTCGGGTTTTCATTTTTCCAGATTTTGGCCCGCGCGCAGTTCTTTCTCATAGGTGACGAATTCACTCGCCACGTACATGCCCGCCCGTTGATACAAACGGGTCGCACCCGTCGGGTTGGAGGCATCCACGCCCAGTCCGATGGTGTTCATGCCGCGCTTGTGGAATTCGCCAAATGAATGTTGGAGCAAAGCCAGCCCTAATCCCTTTTTACGCCACGGACGGCGAACTCCCAAAGTGCCGATCCAACCGATGCCCATGCGGAAGCGATTTTGCGAATAGCCGGCAATCTGATCTCCGTTCCACGCGATCATCCACAAGGACGGGTCAAAATCAGATTTGCCAAATTTTCGATGCTGCCATTCTTCAAAAGTTGATTCATGACTTCCCCAGTGGTCGCGGAAGGCTTCGTTATCCGCCTCCCAAACCAAACGGTCATGTTGTTCGCGGATAAAGGGACGCAGTTCGATTCCCTCAGGCAGGATAGCCGCAAACGGCGCCTCATCCAGTTTGATCTCCATCCGCCAGTGGTGGCGAATGACAGAATACTCTTCGTGTACAAACATGGCGTTGCCTGTTTCATCCTTGCTATCTGTTGAAACGCGGATGAAAACGCGCAAGTCAGGCGCGGCCAGTGGAATATGTTCGCCGGCGCGGACCTCTGCCGCATGCAATAAAGATGTGCCCACACCAAGTCCTTTGAATTTCGGGTGAACATAACCATCGGCGTTTAAGTGGGCATGGGCGTTTTCGTTGAATAATTCTTCATAGCCAGCCAAACGCCCGTCCTGTGCCTCAACGACAAAGGCATCCGTTTCAATGTTGAATCCTTCCGTACTCCACCAATTCCTTAGTTCCTCGGGAGTATTCGCAACGGTCGTATCGCCATCCGCTTCGCAGACATCGTAGATGAGTTGAGCCACAGCCTCGAGGTCGGTCCAACCGGCGTGGCGCAGAATCAGATTTTTGGAAAGAGTTTTTATGGTTGTCATTTTGTTCTCAGCTTTTTCTCTTTGTATATGTCAATAATTTTTTACTTTTTTCAAAGCCGACAGATTCATACAAATGGATCGCGGCTGGATTCGTACTGACTGCGCAGACAGAGGCCTCGTTCATGCCCTCAACCTTGAGCCTGCGCAAGCCTTCGAAGAGCAGACTCTTCCCGAGTCCCATTCGCTGAAAATCCGGGTGCGTGCCTACAGGTTCGAACAGCCCGATCTTATTTAATTCATCCGTCCAAATGATGCAGAACGCAGCCGCGCGTTCATCTGGCGCAATGACAAAGATCTCGTGTTCCGGCTCATACACGGGTGACTGCATGAACCGCAATGTCCGCGGCCAATATTCTTCAAAAGGTTTTTTTGAGCCAAAAGCCGCGTGCGAAACAACTGACCGTAAACGCGCATCCGCTTCGCCGCGCGAACTACGCAGGCTGAATCCATCTGGTAATGCTGGACCAGCCAAAGGTCCAGATAAGACGCGCTTCAAAAGGACAAGATGCTCTTCATCAACTGAGAATCCATTTTCTTGCAGCCAGTGAATGCGGGAGGCGTCATTCTCTGCGATCCATACGGTTTGAACCTCATCGAAAGCAGACATTTGCCCCACAGCCCAGGCCAGGAGTTCATATTCACGAGGCGTACCTTGCAAGACTGGATCTACATACACATCGAACGCGCCAACGTCAAAAGACAGGAGCACCCATCCAAGCAGGCGCTCACCTTCTTTCAAAAGGCGGATATGCGTTTGCCAGGCCTCCTGCGGAACATCCGTATAAAAAAGCCACCATTGAAGATCACCGCGATGGACATAATATGTTGGAGATTCTGCTCTGCGCCCCTCTGCCAGCAAGTCCAGCATCGCATACAGATCCTGAAGTCCTTTATAAGGGAGTAATTCCATGAGTCATTTATCCGCAGGTCATTTGGATGTTCACAGATTTTCTCATGCGAAATTCCTCGGTCTGCAACATCTTTGGACAATTTCCGATATTGTTATGGATTCAGATCAATCCACTCTTCGCGCAGGATACCCATAAAAAACATATCCCAGCGTTTTCCGTCACGCAATAACGCGCCGCGGATCCGTCCTTCATGGCGGAAGCCCGCCTTTTCGTAGGAACGAACAGCACGCGGGTTATATTCAAAAACGGTGAGCGTTACGCGGTGCAGATTGATCTCGGTAAACGCAAAACGCAATATTAGTTTCATGGCATCCGTGCCATAGCCTTTGCTCCAGTCTTCGCGGTTACCAATGCTGATCCCAACAAAAGCGTTTCGTCCAAGCCAGTTATTGACCACGTCCAGGTTGATATCGCCAAGCAAGCGATTATCTTCAAGCGCGCGAATACTAAAAAAATGATGTTCGGGCGAATTTTTTTCAACCATCTTTTCAAAAAAATCCTTACCCGCTTTAGTAGAGTGTAAAACTGATGCGCCTGAATCCATCAGGCGCATAAGCTCAGAGTCTCGGTTCCAGGTCGCGTACACCCTGCCAAACTCTTCGTGATCCATTGCAGAAAGTCTGACCAGTTGGCCTTTGAAGATGTCCTTCATTTCGTCTCCGCCAAGGCAAGCCATTCTTCGCGCAGAATGCCCATCCACAAACTATCATAGCGGACGCCATCACGCAGCCCTTCGCCGCGCATCCGGCCTTCCAGTTTGAAACCAACTTTTTGGTAGGATTTCAAGGCACGCTCATTGTAGGCATGCAGTCCAAGTGAAACACGGCGGAGTCCAAGCTCAAGGAATGCATATTGGACCGCCAGGCGCATCGCATCTGTGCCGTAGCCCCTGCCCCAGTAATCACGCTCGCCGATCGAGATGCCCAGCCATGTTTCGGCATGGGTCCATGAACTGATCCACAGACCCACGCCGCCGATTAATTTATCTTCATCCAAGCTATGAATGGAAAATCGAAACGATTTCGAATTTGTTTCAGCACGCTTTTCCTGAAACTCCTTTATTTTCTTTTCAGACCACAATTGAGCCGGGTCGCTGTCAGCGAGACGGTGCTGCTCGGTGTCACGATCCCATCTGGCGAAGGCTTTTGCCAGAAGTTCCGGGGAATCATCCGACAGGCGAACAAGGGTTCCGCGATAGATGTCTTTCATCGCTTCACCCTACGCCTTAGCCTGCTCACGCCATTCAGTATTTAACAAGCCGAAAGAGATGAGGTCCCAAAATTGGCCGTCCCGATTCAGCGCCTGGCGTCTGCGGATCTCTTCCACAAAACCGAACTTCTGAAATAGACGCAGTCCGCCTTCGTTATAAGCAGGCACAACTGCGGTGACCCTATAGAGGTTCAATTCGCCAAAGGCATAACGCAGCAGCATACTCAAAGCCTGCGAGCCGTAGCCTTTACGGCGGTCTTCCCCGTCGCCAATGCCCAGGCGGACAAAGCCGTTCCCGTTCGTCCAATCCACCCATTCGATGAGGGCTTTTCCGATCAAACGGTCGTCTGCGCGGGCGCGAATGGTGAAGTAGAACAAATTCTTGTCCTCATCCATTTCCTTTTCGACGGCTTCGTACTGCTTCTTGACCATCGCAGGGGAAAGCGGACGGGCGGGTTTTAGATCCAGCAGACGCATAAATTCAGCGTCATGAGTCCATTTGGATTCGATCTCGGGATGCGCTTCGTGATCAATGGGACCAAAACGGACATCCTGCGCTTCGAACAATTGAGTTTGTATATCTAACATGGTATTCTCCAAAAATAAAAAAACGACTACAGGTTTATTCCCGCAGCCGTCCAAAAGATTAAATAAAAACGGCCACGGATCATACGCTGTGCGCTCCGCGGCCGTAAGACAACAATCAGTACTGTCTAACGGTGAACAGGCGCACTACGAAAACCAAATGCAGGTGCGGTGTAAAACTTATTCATTAACATTGGCGTGCGCCTCCTTTCCTAGATTTGCTTGTCTTTCAAGCAAGCGTGAGTTTATCATGCAAAAGAAAATAGAGTCAAGGATTTTGGAATCATTAGGGATTGGAGGTTAATATCCGACCAGCCAGCAACGCATCCAATGTCTCCTGAACAAGGCGGAGCTTTCCAGCGGATAGCAGGTCCGGGTCCACGTCCGCAAGCCCGAGCGGGGATTGAACGTTGAGTCCGCCCTGTCCGGAGACCAAACCAGGCCAGGCCGTCTCTATCGCCTTGACCGTATCCGGGCGAATGGTCATCACCCAGCCACCGGGGCGCGGCACAGGCATGGATGTCCCGATCAGCATGACACCCTGTGTGCCGATATAGGAAAGCAGGTCCGGGTTCGCCAGTGATGGATAAATGTAAAGTGTATATACCTTTCGGTCATTGATCAGGATGTTGGCGTACCCGCCATAAAGATCAGGGTTTTCATCGGCAGGAATCTCAATATATTGAGGATAGCCAAATGGGGAAATGTAGAACGTCCGGCATAATCCGCAGTAATAGGTCATGCCGTTCTTGTATGCAAGGAAAGCCCGTTGCGCGTCTGCGTTTCCCTGCGGGATAACCATGCCAATATGATATTCATCGGAAATCATGGCGGCGACATACCCGGCAAGAAAAGCGGGGAGCTCAACCTGTGAATCTCCCGCCAGCACGCTCAAGTTGCCGCCTGCGGTCAGGTCGGGGATATTGACCGCGAGAAACTGTACGCCAGGCGCTGTAGGAACAAGTGAAGCCAGCCCTGGGTCTGGAGGCAGTACGATCACGATTTTTAAGGTCGGGTCGGCGAGGTCGGTGGGAGTAAGCGCATTGCGAACTTGAAAACGAAACCCGGAGGCCTGCGCGAGATCGTAGACAGTCTTTTGATACAAGTCCGAGGAGGTCTTGTCCATGTCTGCGGGCACAACAAGCAAAGCCAGCGGTGTGGACAGGGTTGGGATCATGGTCGGAGGCGGCAGCGGAGTATGAGTCGGTACAACTGTGGGACCCGCCACAATCTCGGTCGCCGCGCCGCCACAGGCACTTAAGATAACAACGATAAGGATCGCAAAGAGGATATGTTTAACACGCACAGAAGATACTCCATAAGGTTAGTATGCTGGAATTATACTGCCTGATTTCATGGAAGAAGGCGGAAGCAAGGAACAAGGGAACCATTTGGGTACGATAACCGTCCATTAGGTTAAAATCAGACAGGAGATGATTACCATGAAAACCCTTTGGATCTCACTACTCGTTTTACTGGTGTTTACATTGACAGGCTGTGGTGCCGCTCAAGCCGACCCTCTTCTACCAGACTCACCCGATCTACCGTCGCCAAGCCCAAGCAAACAACCAATTTCAACCCTCATCCCCGCACAGCCACCTCAACAAGGAGATGCAACTCAAATGAATCCAGTCTTGCCAACGCCTTCAGTTCCCGGCATAGAAGGTTTGATCGAAACAGCAAAAAAGGATCTGGCGCAGCGCCTGTCCATCCCAGCGAGCGATATTGTTCTTTTGGACGCAAAAGAAGTTGTTTGGTCTGACTCAAGCCTCGGGTGTCCGCAGCCGAACATGATGTACACACAGGTTCTAACGCCAGGATACCTGGTAAAGCTGAAATATGATATCCGTGAATATGAATACCATGCCGGGCTGGGCGGAGCATTAACATATTGCAAAAACCCGCTTCCACCGTCCGAAGGTGTGCCGAGCAATACATAAAGATTGCTTTTGATCATTAAAAAAAGAAAACAGGCTGGCAAAAAATCTGCCAGCCTGTTTTCTAACTTATAAAACTAATACAAACTGTATTACGGATTAACACGTACAATGGTTTGGGCGGGCAAGCCGGCAACGCCGCTATAAGCAACACTACCGAGATATCGAACGCCAGGGGTAAGACCGCTAAACGTCAGGCCAATCGCGCCTACAGTGCCCACTGTCGCAGAAGTTGGAGCGGTGACGGTCATATTACCGGTCGCAGTATCACCCAATGTCCAAGTATACAGGGTATAAGTAGATGGATCTGCAGTTCCGAAGCCATCCACCATTACATAGTATGTACCAGCGGCAGGGTTGACCAAATTTACTTCTTCATCAGAGGTGCCGCCACCACTACCACCGATCTGAGCAAAAGCGCTATTGAATACATAAAGATCAAGATCGCTGCCAGGAGTGGTATCTGCATCAAACAGGGAGAAACGGGCATATGTGGAGTTGGCAGGAATATCAACAACATACACCTGTTGTTCACCAGTCATAATCGAACCGCCAAATGTCGCCGCTGGGACCAAGCCGCGAGCTGTAGCGGTGAACGCGCCAGTATAACCAAATTTAACACTGTAACTGCCTGAGACCGTGGCAGGGGCCGAGAACAACACAGGCCGGATCACAACCGGAATACGAACAACATGCCCTCTGCTACCAGTCCATGTGATATATCCAGCGGCATAACTATTAAGCGGTGCGCCGGCGTTGGTGAAGGTTACAGAGTAGGTCTTGCTTCTACCCTTTTCAACGGTGAAGGAGCTGATGCTGGGTGTTACTGTGATGCCAGCCAAGCCGCTATAAGAGAATGTGTATTTCTCTTTTTCGCCGCTAACGTTTGTAACTGTGCGTTTGACAGTCTGTGCACCCGGCATATCGCCAATGGCAATGGAGGGAACATTCAAGTCACTTGGGTCGAGCGAGTAACCTGCACCAGAGAGAGCGCTGCAGTAGGCGGGATTCACACCGGTTGTCGCTCCGCAAAGGAAGGCAAGCCATTCATTGAAACCTGAATCATAGACCAAACCGGGGTCAGCTGCGCTGTTCGGGCGGACATGACCAGCGCCCTGTCGGAAGACCACGAGAGGATTGGTATTGGGGCCATCCAAAACATCATAACCAGAAGTCATCAAAGCTGACTTGATCATCATCGGCGACCAATTGGGGTATTTATCCTTCAACAAAGCCGCAAGACCAGCAACATGCGGAGAAGACATGGATGTACCGCTCAGCAAGTCAAAGTCACGGCCGGCAATGGCAGGTGAAACCGCAGCCAAAATATCCTGTCCAGGAGCGATCAAGTCGGGCTTGAGCAAGTCACCGCCGCCAGCGCGCAATGGACCACGGGAGGAGAAGGAAGCAGTAAACGGTGCGGGATCAGTAAAGGTCAGAACAGCCGCATTGATGGTAGCCGTAGCACCCGGAGTAGCAGCATAAGCCTTAACCGCTGCGCGATCTGTGTTCTGCAAGTGAACACTCGGGACATAGTGGAAATCTGCATTCAGAGAATTGGCGCTGGGATTCAACAAAATCATACCCACGCCGCCAGCCTCTTGAACAGCCAGACTCTTATTCACACGGGCGCTTACACCGCGGTCACAGACCACGATCTTGCCCGCTACCAACGCAGGATCCAATACAGCACCGCCATCCGCGGCGCCAAAGCACAAAGCCAAGGACGTCGGGTCCGCACCGGGCAAGCCTGCTGCAGTTGAATCGATCAACGGAGCAGTCAAGGCAGCAGCAGCCAATGAAGCGCCACTATAAGTAACAGCATTCAAAGTCACAGAACCAGCGCTGTTGCGGTTATGTGTACCAGCCGCAACCGTTGTGATCCACGGGCTGGGGTGTGCCACTGTGCTGGTTGTAGGTCCGCTGTTACCAGCGGAAGCAGCAACGAACACACCGGCATCGGCGGCATTAAGGAACGCGATCTCAACGGGGTCAAGGAAGTTTGTGGATGTTCCGCTGATCGAGTAGTTGATCACATCGACACCATCAGCAACGGCCTGATCGATGGCTGCCACGAGGTCGGATGTAAAGCCACTGGCTGTATCGCCAGTCTCTGTTGACCACAAAGCTTTGTATACTGAAATATAAGCGTGAGGAGCCATACCACTAATGGAACCGAATACAGAGGCCGGACCAGTAGCTTGAACACCAAAGTTACCGCCAGCTGTGGAAGCAGTGTGTGTTCCATGAGCGTTGTAATCACGAGCAGAGAGATATTCCCAAGGTCGTGTGGCTGCGATGCCCGCATCGCCACCATGAGCCGCATTGAAGTATTGGGCACCGATCAACTTGTTGTTACAAGTTGCGTTATCCAATACACAAGCCGCAGTCCAATTCCTTGGAGCCTTGTATTCCAAGTCAATATGATTTCCACTCTCAAATGTCCATTGGTTAGTCTTCTCATTGAAACTATCGGCAAAACTCAGGCTCTCAGGCCAGATACCGGAATCGATGATACCGATCACTACGCCTTCACCAGCGTTTTCAGGGCCGCCGAGCTGCTTCCAAAGACCCTTCTTTGCATCAAGGCCAAGGAAGTTTGTAGTTGAAGAGGTATCAATGGTTTGAAGTGTATCAGGGGTAACCTGCATAACACCGTCAACTTTAACCAACTTATTGGCCTGTTCAACGGTCAGTTCAGCGGCAAAACCGTTAAAGGTATATCCATAGTCATAGAGTTTGTCGCCGCCAGATTGACGCAACGCATCAGTATGCTCATCTTCAAGGTGCTCGACATAATCCTGAACATCGGGATTACCGCGGTCAAGCTTCTCGCCCTCATTAGGTTTCGTTGTCGCCAAACCTGCAATATCCCCTTCATAGGAAACAGCAGGAGCGTGGATCATTTGGACGATATAAATTCCATTGGCGCTTTCTTCGACTTCCTGTTGACCATCAGAGCCATCGAGACGGGGTTGAGCGGCAACAGGGATAACCGTAGAGAACGCCACGGCGAGCACAACTAGAAGCGAAAGCATGTTAAAAACTTTTCGATACATTTTTGAGTCTCTCCTAATATAAAGTTGGGTGAAATATTCAAACAAGTAGCTGCTGGTGCTTTTATATTTGTGAATGCGCCTCCTCAGGCTAAAAACAATCTCACTTTTTGGTACCTTACATAAATGAAAGTATGCGAATTATCCTCCAGACTAAACAAATACACAAGTAATTTGGTCTTATTTGTCGAAAGTTTCACAAGAAAAGTCTGTAAACTCCTTTTTCAACGTGTGTATAATACATGGAATGTCAAGAAAACTACCCCTCCTGATCGCAATTGTCGTTATATTAACTGGCTCAGTATATTATTACTTTACCTTCAGACGCGGTTCCGCCCGCACCATACAGACCTTCGCCTATTTACGCGATCCCGCCTCCCGCCCAGAGTTAAGGATGAATGCATACACTCAATGCGGAACTGCTCCATTCATCTTTCCAACTGACGGGTTGGTTGGCTTTATATGGGACGATTCATTCCGCCCTGGCCATCGCCACCAGGGCATAGACATTTTCGCAGGGACGGATGTGGGCGTCACCCCAGTGATCGCGGCATATCCCGGTTACCTAACCCGCCAGCCGGATTGGAAATCCACAATTATCATGCGGGTACCGGATGACCCGCTTCAAGCGGGACGGCAGATCTGGGTCTACTACACTCACATGGCGGATGCGCAAGGGAATTCTTTCATCTCCCAGCAATTCCCTGCGGGGACTTCGGAAATATATGTAGAGGCCGGCACTTTCCTCGGCTATCAGGGAAATTACTCCGGTGACCCGAACAATCCAGTCGGCGTTCATTTACACGTCTCTGTCTTAAAAGACAATGGCTTCGGGAAGTTCACAAATGAACTTGAGATCGAGAATACCTACGACCCATCACCATATTTTGGCTTACCATTGAATGCCCGTGAAAATACAGATACGATCCCAGTCTGCAATTGAACACACAGTTAAAAAGGTAGAAAATGGAAATTAAAGGAAAAATTGTGCTAATCACCGGCGCAGGCAAAGGCTGCGGGCGCATGCTTGCGGAATCGCTTGCTGAAAAAGGGGCCGTGGTTGCATTAAATGACTTATCTCCCATCAATGTGGATGAGGTTGCGAAAAAAATCAACACGCGCGGCGGAAAGGCTCAATCCTATATTGAAGATGTTGCAAAAAAAATTGGCGCGCAGGTATTGGTAAAAAGTGTTTTGGACGACCTTGGCGGAATAGATATCTTGATTAATCACGCCGCAGTCGAGCCGCGCATTCCCCTGCTCGATATGGATGAATGGGACTGGCACCGCACCCTGGATGTGAACCTGACAGGAGCGTTTCTCATGATGCAAACTGCCGGGCGCGTGATGCGCACGCAAGGACACGGGACGATCATGAATATCGTCGCGGGAACAGGTGAGGGGTTAAAAAAAGACGCGGGAGCTTACCTTTCCAGCAAAGCCGGACTCGTGGAATTATCCCGTCAGGCGGGCATTGAATTCAACCCATATGGAATTCGAGTCTACCCGCTTGAGAATTCTGAAAATATAATCAGTGATGTTTTGGTTTTATTGGAGGCAATATGAAAGAGTTGATCGAGTATCGCATTAAGATGATCGCAAGACTGAGGGAAGCCGCGCAGGAATTTCGTTCTGCGTGTGAAGCACTCCAAGACCCATACGAGATCGCGGAAGGCAAATGGACTTTTCATCAGATCGCATCGCACACACGTGATGTGCAGAGCAACATTTATGGGGTGCGTATCTTTCGAACACTAAACGAAGATAATCCTGAATTCAAAAATTTCGACGCGGATAACTGGATGAAAACAAAGTACAACAAGGAAGAATCACTTTCGAAAATTCTGGACGAATTCTCGACGAGCGCAGAAGAATTGTGCAAAACATTGAGCAGCCTGCCGCGCGAAGCCTGGTCACGTGAAAGCCGTCACGAAACCATGGGCAATGAATTGCCGCTACAGCTATGGGTCGAGCGGAGTTTGGCTCATATCGAAGAGCACCTGTTGGCGCTGAAAAGCTCAAAAATCCAGTGAGTTTAGCTCATTTTCTGCATATTCCTGATAAAATAAGTCCATGAAAAAGCAACGAATTATTCTTGTAGATGATCACGAAGTGGTGCGGCTTGGCTTAAAATCCCTTTTGGAGCGGCACCCTCAATTCGATGTTGTAGGGGAAGCAGGTTCAGCACGTGAAGCGCTGGAACAAGTGGCTTCGCTGAAACCGGATGTGGTTGTGATGGATATTCGTCTGCCGGGTACTTCTGGCATCGAAGCCTGCGAGCAGATCGTCAATCAGTATCCCAATTCCAAAGTAATCATGCTCACCTCATATGCTGAGGATGAAATGTTGTTCTCCGCCATTCGTGCAGGTGCTTCAGGGTATATCCTCAAACAGATCGGCAGTGATGATCTGGTAAAGGCAATTGAATCTGTTGGGCGCGGTGAAGCATTGCTCGACCCGGCGGTCACACAGCGCGTTTTTCAAGAAGTGCGCCGTGCGGTCAAGGAGGAGGAAGCTTCCGCTTTTTCACACCTGAGTCAGCAGGAAAAGCACGTACTCCTGCTCGTTTCAGAAGGCAAGACCAACCGCGAGATCGCCAAGAACTTATTCCTCGGTGAAGGCACAGTGCGGAATTATGTATCGAGCATTCTTTCAAAACTCAGCGTAAACAACCGAGCCGAAGCCGCCGCGTATGCGGTGGAGCACAGCTTGAGAGAATATATTTCTTCCTGATACTCCCCGAATTCAAAAAAGGAGATACGGGTCACAGAGAATTCAAGCTCAGTGCAATGTGTCTCTTTTTTTATTTTAATAAGCAAGGTGCACAGTCCGTCAACTCCTTACGAGAAACCATGTATCCATTCATAAAACTTAGCGATAATGTGATCACACTGCGCCCCTTTGAATTCGGTGAAGCCAATGTACTTCATGAGGTTGTCCAGGAATCTCTGACCGAGCTTAAACCCTGGATGTCATGGGCCCGCCAAACATACACGCTCGAAACAGCGCAAAACTTCATTAACATCACGCGCGCTCAATGGGCAAGCGGCGACATGTATGCTTTTGCCGTGGTTAATTCAACAACCGGGGAATTCCTCGGCGGCTGCAGCCTGAGTCATTTTCATCCTGTATATCATCTCTGCAATCTGGGGTATTGGGTACGCACGTCAAAACAAGGACAGGGCATCGCCGGGCGCGCCGCGAAGCTGGCCGCGCGTTTCGCGTTTGAAAAAACAAACTTAATCCGCGCAGAGATCGTAATCGCCGTGGGGAATGATCCGAGCAAACGCGTTGCTGAAAAGATCAACGCGCACTATGAAGGAATATTATTAAATCGGATGGTGATCGAGACGGAGATCAGCGATGCCTATATGTTCTCACTTCTTCCCTCTGATTTTGGATTGTCCCCGCAGCTACGATAAGACAATCGCCGTGACAAGGTGTTGCGCAACAAGCCCAAAAGTTTTTTTTTATTGAACGATGTACTAACCACCAGCGTTTTTACACAAATGGCGCGTACTTTTTATCGTTCTTAAGAATATGGTTGACAAGCCAATCCTTAAGGAAATCCATCACCTCAAAGGTCAAAACCGCTTTTGAATTGTGGAATTCGGCTTGCAATTCGACAGCCTTTTTTACAAAGGCGACGTGCTCTACTTTATGCGCAGCCAGTTCCGCATAATTGACCTTCGCCATCAACTTCTCTTCTTCAACAAAGTGTGTCTGGGCATATGAGATCAAGCCATCAAGTGTAGCCCCAAGCACTTCCTTGCCTTTACCAGAGCTCATGGCATCATGCAAATTATTGATCATATTGATGAGCTGCTTATGCTGCGCATCCATTACAGGCGAATTGACAGAATACGAATCTGACCAGGAAAAAATAGGCATATGAATCTCCTTTTATCAATATAAATCTCATTATAGACATCTTGTCTTTCTTGACAATAAAAAATAACTAAATTTTTAGATTAGTGAGGGAAGACGCAAGTCCTATTGACTTATATTCTTGTATTACGATAAGATGAAGTTTGTTTTCATAATTTCCTGGAGGAGATGTTTATGACTGAACTAAAGGCAGTACATGAACGAAAGCACGTCTGGCGCAACGAATTCCTGCTCATCATCAGCCTGATCGTGTTTGTTGGGGTTGTCTACGCTCTGGATGCCGCATTTAAGCCGGTCTTCACAGCCACGGGTTTATTATTGATCGGCATCTTTCTAGCGCTCGTTCCAGCGGCGATCTGGCTGATATTCTTTTATTTGCAGGATCGCGCAGAACCGGAGCCCAAAGGATATGTACTGGGGGTATTCTTACTTGGCGCAATCCTGGCGGCTGCCGTTGGGGTTCCCCTCATTGAAAACGTGTTTCGCATTTCTCACTGGATCCATGCAAGCACCCTTGCAACAATCCTCGGCGGAATCCTTGTTGTAGGTTTCACCCAGGAATTTCTAAAGTATGCTGCAGTCCGCTACAGCATTTATCATTCCGATGAATTTGATGAACCCACTGATGGTGTCATCTACGCCACAGCGGCAGGACTTGGCTATGCCAGCGTACTCAACATTCAATTCGTAGTTTCTAATGGCGGCGTGGATCTCGGAACAGGCGTTATCACCATGGCAGTGGTCGCTCTGGCGCAAGCCTCTTTTTCGGGCATTACAGGGTATTTCCTCGGCCGCGCCAAGTTTGAATCTGAACAAATCTGGTGGATGCCGCTGGGCATAACGCTGGCAGCCGTCTTCAACGGACTATTCAATTGGACGCGCGGACTTGTAGTGCAAACGAGCATAAGCTTAAGCGGGGCAACCACAAGTCTCTGGCCGGGGTTGATACTTGCGGCGGTTGTTGCATTCATCACCAGCGGTATCGTGCTATGGCTTGTGCGCCGCAATATCCAATCAATATCCATGCAAACGGGGAAATAGGAGATAAAAATGGAAAACAAAACTGTATCCCTTGGTGACCGCTATGCAGAGATCACTGTAATTGTTGTGACGCTTGTCGCGCTGATCGCGGGCTGGTTTTACAAATCCAGCGTCGAGAACAGCAGTATCCCTTTTAATGTGGAAGGCATCACAGCACAGGTCCCGCAAGGATGGCTGCAATCCGAACCATCCGGCGACGAACTCCTGCGCGCCACAGATCGTTCCTCAAGCGGCTTTAGCACCACGTACATTCTTCGCAAAATTCCGCTTGCCCCCGCTACGACTGCCGCACAAGCAGCCAACCTGCTCACATTGGAGCGCGGACAGGAACTGCTCGCATTCCGCGTGCTGGAGCAACGCGAGGTAACGATATTCAACAAGACCGCCTATGAATTAAGCTATGTATTCGTAGAGTCCAACCCCAACCTCACGCATAAAAATATTCCCAGTGTGGTACGCGGCACAGATTACATCTTTGTGAACGACAGTTTCGCGGTCGTGGTCAGTTTTTGGGCTGACGAGAAAAATTACGATCTCGATCTGAATCGCTTCCATCGTTTTCTTGAATCGATCAGTTACTAATAGAGGCATACATGAAACCAACAATCCTTAATCGTTTCTGGGTGATGCTCATGGTGCTTGCGCTGGCAACACTCGCCTGCTATGGCGGAGGCAATCCACCCATCGTTTCACCAGTCACACCAGAACCGAACAATAATCCAATTGACACAGGTTCAGGGAACGGTCTTTCACAAACACAGCGCGCCAAATTAATATCCGCCACGGTGCAGATCTATGGACTGTTCAATAAGGACGGTCAATTGACACCGCTCTACACCGGATCAGGAACGATCCTATCCCCCTCAGGCATGATTCTGACCAATGCACATGTAGCCAGTCCTGCATCGCAAGGCGAACCGGACATGGAACCAGACGCTTTAGGCATTGCCATTGTTGAATCAGAAGATAAACCTCCTGTAGCATCCTACATCGCAGAAGTCCGCGCAGTGGATGGGTTCCTTGATCTCGCAGTGATTCAGATCGTGTCCACAGTAGATGGCGCAAGTATCGACCCTAATAGTTTGAATTTTCCATTCGTGGAACTTGGCGATTCCAACCAGACGCATGTTGGCGACCATGTCAGCATTTTTGGCTTTCCCGGCATCGGCGGAGATACGATCACTTTTACAGAAGGTAGTGTTTCAGGTTTTACCTCTGAAGATCAACTTGGCGACCGCGCCTGGATCAAGACGGACGCAACCATTGCGGGCGGCAACTCCGGCGGGCTTGGAGCCGATGATAATGCCCGTATCATAGGCGTCCCGACTCAGGCATCTTCAGGCGGCGCGGGAGACGTGACCGACTGCCGCCAGATTCAAGATACGAACAAGGACGGGACAGTAGATCAAAATGATAGCTGCATCCCCATCGGCGGTTTCATTAATGCATTGCGCCCGATCGAACTTGCCAAACCGCTCATTCAGGCTGCGCAGGCCGGCAGGGCGTATGTCAGCCCGTTTAGTGTATCGGGTGTTGTATCAGAAGCCGGGTCGGGCGGCGAATCGGCTGGTAATTTCGCATGGCTGGAAGCAACCTATGGCGCCGATGGCTGTGAATTGGGCAACGCAGTTACATCCTTCCCAGCTTCCACACTCTGCATCGGAGCAAGTTTTGATTATTCTGGAATGACCCCGGGGGAATTGGTACGCGAGCAATGGTATCTGAACGGTCAACCCGCAGGAGAATATTCGTACGCGTGGGATTTCAAAACCGATGGTACTTTTGGCACCTATTTGCCCAACAATGGCGACCCGCTTCCTGAAGGTGAATATTATCTGGAAATGTACGCGGGTAATAACAATAAGTTGATGGGCACATCTCCCGCAGTACAGGTTGGCAGCGGCGGAGGTGGAACAACCACTCCTCCGTCATCACAAGGCGATACCATTACAGTGTACGGCCGTGTCTATGATGCGAATACCAACAATCCTATATCGGGTGTGTCGGTATTTATTCTCACAGCAGGTACAACCTATGATCAATGGCAGAATAAAAATTATTCTGACAAATATATTGCCGCCAGTCTCAAGACAGAAGACAACGGTCTATATAAGATTACCGGTATTCCGCGTAACACTCAATTCACGATTGTCTTTTCAGTTGAGGGGTATTACGATCAATATGGAGACAATCTAACGGCTTCTTCAAGTGACCCATCTGAATTTGAAATGAATGTTGGCATGAACAAATAATATTTTTAATACAAAACACCCCGTTCAGATTTTCTGAACGGGGTGTTCGTTTTTAGTGATCAGGGCTTCTTTTCCTTCTCCCCGCTTGCCTTGACCCAGGCTTTCTTCATGTTTAGCGCATCTTCTTCCATGATGGGGCTTTCGCACATAATACGGCCTGCACACTCAAATTCGTTCAACGCTTTAAATAACGCCTTCATATTTAAATCTGCATCGGCAAGTGGAAGATGATTCTTTTCGCCTTTGGGTCCATACTCAATGCCGGAAAGATGAATGTGCAAATGCTTCAATGCCTGACCGCCCAGCTCTTTGCCATAGAACTCAAGCACCCGCGACCATTCGTCAAAGGTGTTCATCGTGCCGTCCCCGGGACGGGCATGCAGGTGAGCGAAATCCAAACAAGGCTGGACCATGTCCACTGCCTTGCTCATTGCAACGGCATCTTCAAATGATCCCAGCATCGCGGATTTCCCCATGGTCTCCGGGCGGAGCGTGACATGATCTCCATTTTTTTTCAATTCATCCACACAGCCCTGCAAACGTGGAATGGCGATCTTCAAGACTTCCGACGGGTCATTCATGAAGTATGAGCCGGGATGGAAAATAATATCCGTCGCGCCTGCAAGATATCCATAATGGGCAGCGTCCATTAATCGTTTGCGGGATTTCGGCCATTCCTCATCATTGGCATTCAGGTTGATGAAGTACGGCGCGTGCACGCTCAAGGCCACATCATGTTCTTCGCCCGCAGATTTGATCGCCGCGCAGGTCGCCTCGGTCACACGCACAGACTGGACCCAGCCAAGTTCGAGCGTATCCAACCCAATCGATCTGCTGAACTGAATCGCGCCCACGGAACCACCGGGCTTTTTAGGCGTGCCAGAAGGTGAACCAACAGTGCCAAATTTAAAAGATAAACTCATACTTGCTCCGATAAAAATGATTTAGGAAAACAGTTTGACCCATAATGGCGGGCCGAGAATCAACAGGCCGATCAGAATTGCAGCAAAGGCGGCGACCAGGACAGAAGCGGCGCCAACATCCTTGCCGATCTTGGCGAGCGGATGCTGATCCGGGCTGGCCAGATCTACCACAGCTTCAATGGCTGTATTTAAAAACTCCGCCGCAAACACCATGGCGCTTGTCAGGACAAGGACTGCCCAATCACGCGCCGGCAATTTGAGCCACAGGGCAAGAACAAAAACAATGACAGCAATGGCGGAATGAATCCACACATTCTGTTGCGTGCGCAGAACATGATGCCAACCCTGAAACGCGTAGCGAAAAGAAGCAAACCGCGAAATAAAAAAAGACCTCATCACGAGTCCTGAATCTTTATATACGACAGGCCAAGCCGGGCCAACACCCCAGCTTGTGCTTTCCACATGCGTTCTTTTTCTTCAGTCTCAGCATGATCATGTCCCATTAGATGCAGAGTTCCATGCACGACCAGAAGCTGCACTTCAGCTTCAACAGGATGCCCGGCGGCACGCGCCTGTTCCGTTGCGCGCGGGATCGAGATGAGGATATCTCCCAGATAAGGCGAACCAGTTTCAGGGTCCGCTTCGGAAGCGGGAAAGGAAAGTACATCCGTTGGCGCATCCACTCCAAGGAATTCACGATTGAGTTCATGCAGCTGCGCATCGTCGGTTAGAACGATGGTCATATCCGCATCAGCGGGGGCAGACTCCTGTTCAAGAGTGAACGAGGCAGCTCTTTGAAGCAGGGCTGATTCTAAAAAATCCTGTTGGTTGTCTATGTTGATCATTTTATTTTCTTGGCGAGGGAATGGTGGAATCCTTGCTGATTACGGCCGCATTGGGATATTGAATACGGGGATGATACTGCCCGCGCAGGGTTGTAACAAATGATTCGGTAATAAGGTTCAGGTCACGCAGCGTGAGCATCGTGTCATCCAATTGGTTGTATTTTTGCACATTCTCGATCACCTTATGGATCAGCCCACGCAGTTCGTCTTCGTTGGCCGGGCGTTCAGCGCGGGCGCGGGCTTCAGCCGCATCGGCAAGCATCAGTAAAGCGGTCTCACGCGAACGCGGGCGCGGGCCGGGATAGCGGAAATCTTCGATATCCACTTTAGTGACATCGCCCCCGGCCGCATCCATGGCCTGTGTGTACTGATAAAGCGTGATCAGCGTACCATGATGTTCAAGGATAAAGTCATGCAGGCGGCTGGGCAGGCGGTACTTCTTTGCCAACGTGACCCCATCTGTTACGTGACGGATAATAGTCGCAGCGGATTCCTCAGGCGGGATATCCTGGTGTGTATTTACGTTGCCAGGCACCTGATTTTCAATAAAGAAAGTGGGATTCATCGCCTTGCCAATATCATGGAACTGGGCGCCAACACGCGTGAGTAGCGGGTCTGCGCCGATCTTTTCCGCGGCTTGTTCGGCAAGGTTTGCGACCTGTAAACTATGTTGATACGTTCCGGGAGAGGCGCGCAAAAAGAATTGCAGAAGTGGAAAATCCGGGCGGGATATATCAAGCAGCTGCAGCGCGGTGGTGAGCCCAAGTGTTTGAGCAAGAAGATATTGAAACACCAATGCAACGCTGGCGGCGGCGAACCCGGATAATAAAACAATTCCTATAAATTGAATAATACCAAGCCAATCCGGCGGAAAATATGGCAGCCGATAGGCAACAAGGACAACCAGCCCTGATAGGGAAATAGCCAGCCCTGCGCGCAGGAAGCCCCAAAAGCGGCGGGCCGGCCCGAGTGCAAGCAATCCGATCAGCGACGAGAACAAATAATACGGCGCAAGATCGAGTGTATTCGGCACACCGTAGGCGGCCAGCAGGGAGAGCGGAATGACGATCACAAGCCCGGTTTCAAAGCCAAACAAGGTTGTGATCAACAATCCTGCGGCCTGCAAGGGATATCCATACGGCGCGAGCGTGCGATTTGTAAACAGGCGGGCACCGATCAAAAAAACAATGAAGATCAACGCGATCACCAGAATACTGCGCGGATCATTTACGACTGATGCGCGTTTATTACGGCGAAAAAAATAAAGAGGAACAAGAAATGCTGAAATGATGATAAGCGCACCCGCGCCGACCATATCCTCCCAACGTTGACCGGGGCTGATCATGCCAAGCCGCTGAAATGCTTCCATATCAGACGGAGTGATGACCTCGCCGACGGGCACGATGGTCTCGCCCGTTTTATAAGTCTGTACGATCGGTTTGACTGCATCCCGTGCGGCGCTGCGCGCGGCAGTGGTCAGCTCTTCGCTGTAAAAACTATTCGGAACAATGAAGGCGTTCACCAGCTCAGTCACGAGTTCAAACTGTTGTTCGTTCAATGTCAAGCTGATAAAAGACGGAACACTCGTATGCGCAAGCTCCACCTTATCTTCGTAGATGGCGCGGCGCATAATCTGCTCCAAAACCCGCAATGATTCAGCCTGTACACTTTCCCAACGCGGAACGCTTATTGCCAGCAGATAATCCACCGTTTCCAACTTCAAACGCACATCACTGAGAGCAACCAGATCTGCTTTCTTTTGCTCAAGACTTAATTCACTATTTTCCCGGACAGAGGTAACATACTGAATGGCAGTGTTCAGCCGTTCGATCTGTTGACGTGCAAGCGCGGAATCGGGCTGACTATAGACAGGCGCCACCGCGCTTTCTGCAACCTTTCTCGCTTCTTCTGTACGGACATCACTCACATATTCAATGTCACGGGGCGATTGCAGCGTGATTTGCGCCACCTCACCCTCATCCAATGCCTGCGTCACGGGACGCAGGCCGATCGGCAATGTAAGCGCGGCAAAAGAAATAATGCTGACCGCAATGATCAGGCTGAATTGTAAAAAACGAATACGAGAGGAAACCGGGGTGCGCACAGACATAAAGAAAAGTAAGCGACAGTCATCAAAATGACCGCCACTTAATATTATTTAGTAAGCAATTCTTTGACTGCGGCGCTGATCATATCGTTCGGCGCACGTCCTGCAACTTTTGGCATGACAATCTTCATCACTTTACCCATGTCACCAGGAGCAGCCGCGCCAGTCTCGGCGATGGCGGCTTGCACCAGCGCACGCAGTTCCTCGGCGGGCATGGCCTGGGGCAGAAATACCTCCAGTACTTTGATCTCGGTCTCATTCTCTTCAACCAGATCGGGGCGATTCGCTTTTTTGGCTTCTTCGATGGCTTCGCGGCGGTTCTTGATCTCCTTTTGGATCAATGCCGTCACAGCCATATCGTCAAGCGCAATGCGCTTATCCACTTCGACCTGTTTGACGGCGGCGAGCACCATGCGTAAAGTCCGCTTACGGACTTCGTCGCCGCTCTTCATGGCATCCTTGACTGATTCATTAAGTTTAGTTTTTATATCCATAAATTGATTATACCTTTTTTGATCTTGGAGTCTGTCTGCCTGCCGACGAGATCACAAACAGATCCAGGGTCATAAATCTGTAAATTTCGCGAACATTTCAGGCGTGAGAATTTTTTTCAACAGTTCAAATTCGTATTGCGTGCGTTTGACCGCGGCTGCACGCGCGTATTCAAAACGCGGACCTTGTTTGGGCGAGTCGAGATTCATTTTGCCGTGTGAATCTGCGGGTAAAAACTTGAGCGCGATATTCCGCATGAAAGGTACAAAGTACAAGACATCCAAAGGAAAATATATTTTGCCCGAATGCAGGTCCGGGCTTTGGATCAAACTCTTTTGAACAGGATCAATTTCGAGCGGACGCGGAGCGGAGGCGTGTCCTTGAACTGGTCAAGCCAGAGGGAGACGTAATTTGTATGGGAGTAGAAATCCTGCGCGGTGTGCGTTAATCTCCCAAAAGCGATCCACGCGGAAAGCACGCCGGGCGAAAGCAGAGAGGCCAGCACGAAGCCGCGCTGTTCGTTGATATAGCGCAGGCCCTTCTGGATGGCATTATTATCGAAATGAAATTCATCGTGGCCGATCTGACCGCTGAGCGCGTCCTGTTTGCGGTTGGCGGCGATGATGATCTCAAGCGCGCCCGCGCTAAAATGTGCGCCGAGAGCCTCGCGGGTCATTTCTTCATGAATTGGAATAAGCATCTTCAAATTATAAGCGGGCGCATGATTAAGTGGTTATAATGCGCGCATGACTTTTTATACCGCAAAAGGCGACGACGGCACGACGGGCTTGCTCGGCGAAGGCCGCGTCCCAAAATATCATGTCCGCATGGAAGCCATCGGCGCGCTGGATGAAGCATCCGCCGCACTGGGGCTGGCTCGCGCGCAATGCTCCGCACCGCAGACCGCGCCGATTTTGCTCGCAGCGCAGCGCGACCTGTACAAGTTGATGGCAGAAGTCGCCGCGACACCGGAGAACGCGCAGCATTTTCATTTCATTGACGAAGCGCGCGTGAACTGGCTGGAAAAACAAACCGATGAGTTGAGCACCGTGGTCGAGATGCCGAAGGAATTTATTTTACCCGGCGATACGCTCGGCGGCGCGACACTATCGATGGCGCGCGCCATTGTCCGCAGGGCGGAACGGTGCGTGGTCAATCTCTTCGATGATGAAGTGGTGGTCAACCCTGACCTGCAGCGCTATTTGAACCGGCTTTCATCATTGTGCTTTGTGCTTGAACTTCTTGAGAATCAATACGCGGGGAAGAAGACTTCACTGGCGAAATCATAGACCCTCGACGAAAACTCCTGCTTTAGCGTGGAGAGGAGTTGCCCCCGGCGATGTAATGCCAGTCTTTCCCCTAGATTGAAGATGCGGTCATAATCACGCCCTGAAATTGACCGCTCCAATAACCCCCCCCCCCCCCCCCCCCCCCCCCCCCCCCCCCCCCCCCCCCCCCCCCCCCCCCCCCCCCCCCCCCCCTAACTCCTGCCTGCGCCCGCCCCAACCCCGCCCCGCCCGCCCTTCGTCCCCCCCCCCCCCCCCCCCCCCCCCCCCCCCCCCCCCCGCGCCCCCCCCCCCTTTCCCTACGTTGAAAATGCGGTATAATCACGCCCAAGGAAATTGATCGCTCCAATAAAGCCCCCGCCCGCGCCTGCACAAGCGCCAGCCCTTCGAAAACTCTCTTGTGAGTTTCAACCGCCACCTGCTGCAATTACATCAGCGATGCGGGCTGGTCAGACATTCAAACAATTTCCAATCCTCACCTTACGTATTGCGCTGTCAAGGAAATGTTTGGCTTGACCGCACAAGGTGGTTGTTCGTTGCATCTCGGTTGCAGATGCTTATAAGCTGGATAGAAAAAGTCAAACGTACTTTCAAGCCGCATGGCGCGAATTGCTGATGACCGCATCTGACCTACAAACTGGACAGGATGGAGTTGAGCATCTGGACAGTAGCGGGGCAGACAAAGGTGTCCTTTGCCTGCGGAAAACGCCAGCTTGAATTGCTCAAAGGCCAGCATGGGGAAAGCGACATGCCTGGTCAAAGGTAAGTTTTACCTGATGGTTGTCTGCGAGTGGAACACCCAAGCCAATTGACGTGGAAGGGGTGTTGGGGGTGGATCACGGGTCTTGTCAGATCGTGCAACGTCGGACAGTGGCAGGTTCAGCGCGCGGCAATCGAAGATAACCGCCGAAAGTTTGGACATCGCAGAAACAATTTTCAAAAGAAACAGACCAAATCCGCCAGACGAAAACTCAAGAAAATATCCGGCGTTCAATCCGTTTTCAAAAAACAACCAACCATAGAATCAGCAAAATTCTCGTACAGATTGCGTTATGACACTCATCGAGCGATTGCGCTGAAGAATTGGGTGGTATCCGTGAGGCTCCGTAAAAGGACGCAAAGAGGCGAGACATGCGGGTGGTCGTTCTACCAACTGAGGCAGTACATCGTTTACAAAGCCGAACGCGTGGGGGTTCCTGTGATCAGTTTCGTTGGTCCGAGAAACACCTCCGCGCACCTGCCGAAGATGTGGTTGTGTTGATAAAAGCCAATCGTAAGTCTCAATCTGTTTTCCTTTGTACCGCTTGCAACTTCTCTGGCAATGCGGACAGAGTAGCGGCTGTAGAAATCGCAGTCAGGGCAGAAGTAAACCTGCCAATGGTCTCGAACCTTCGTGTTCAGGGACAAAGCCCCCTGCTTTAGCTGTGGGGTTCGTTTACAGA
>NZ_JADJSO010000065.1:0-99940 GCF_016711665.1 Candidatus Villigracilis saccharophilus | reverse complement strand
CGTTCATTAATTGTGGATTGCTATCCTGATGGTTATAAATTCCGCCGCCCCTATAAGCTGAGTTGCCACTGAAAGTCACATTTGTCAGATTCGGACTGCTGCCATACTCGTTGTACATCCCGCCGCCAAATATGCTTGTAGCTGTATTATTGCTAAAAGCCACGTCTGTCAAAATAGGGCTGCTTTGATAGTTGTAGCCCACCATATAAAGCGATATTGGCGCTAAACATGACGTGTGTCAAAGTCGGGTTACTCGCATATCTGTTATGTATCCCACCACCGTGAGGGGCTGAGTTTCCACTAAGGGTAACATTAGTCAGAGTTGGGTTGCTCCCGAGATTATTGAGCATCGCTCCACCACTAATACCAGCGGTATTAGTGGTGAAACTACTATTCATCAAAAGCGGGCTGCTACCATCACTGTACATTCCTCCGCCGCTATTACTAGCTGCGTTACTATTGAAGGTCACATTCGCCAACAATGGGTTGCTATGATAGTTATATATCCCGCCGCCTTCTTGGGATGCGTTGTTACCGATAAAGATAACATTTGCCAACGCGGGGCTACCGCTGTTGTTATACATCCCGCCGCCCCGCTCCTTGGGCAAGGCATTGGCGTTCCCGCCCGTAATTGTGAAGCCATCCAAGATGGCAGTATTATTCGTCCCGCTGCCAATTACTACGCTAGCTATTGGTTGCATTACCAGTCACAGTCGTGAGGTTGGTACTGATCGGTGTCTGGCTGTCATTATTATCAATATCGCCGCTCAAAATTGTGACATTCGCAGAGAAGTTGCGTTGAGTGCGTAACGTCTCGGTACCGGCGAAGCCGCCATAAACCGCCACACCTGTCTTGAGCACGAAAGAAACAGTGCGATCTGTAGTTTGTTGGCTTGTACGTTTCTAGCCGCGGCCCCAGATCGTCACCGCTGACTGCAGTTGTCAGTGCGGTTTGTAATCCACACGCATTAGCCCAGCTGGTGCAGTTGCCTGTCCCGCTTGGTGTTACATAAAGAATTCCTGCAGCGCGCGCAGAGTAGGGAAAAGCGACAACGCCGACAAGCATTGCAATAATGAATAAAACAGAGAACATTCGGGAATTTGATTTTTTAGTATCCATGACCGCTCCTTTTTGGGCTATTGATTCAGTTATTAACTTGAGACAAGTCTATACCCTGTAAAACATAGGAGCAAGGGATAAATGTCATTTGTTTTTTTAAAGAGCCGCGAATTTTCTCTCGTGGCTCCTGTCATTACAACCTTTTCCAGTTTTATTATTACGACTTCTCCAACCCATAGGCCACGACTTATTAACCTACATACATCACAATCGTGTGCGGAAATAATCCCTGCACCAGTCTCACACAATGAATATTCGGCAATCCACTCTGTAAATGAAATTGAATTAGCAAAGCTTTCACTTCAAAACCAAACTTAATAAATAACATGGCTATGCTGTGGATAGCATAGCCATGCATCTCAATCCTTACGAAATATAATCATCACCTGTTACGGAATCCCATCCCAATTACCAGCGATGGGCATGTCACCAGGGTTCCCCAATCCAAACACAATCTCCGCAAAACCGATCGTGTTGCTGTTGCGCAGCAGGAACTGGGCATTGCGATAGACACCGATCGTGTCGATCCCGTCATTGTTCCAGTCACCCGTTACAGGCTTGTCACCCGCCAATCCATAGTTGATTGCAATGTCCGCGAAGCCTGTGGTATTGAGGTTTTTCAGGAAGATCACCCCGTTACTCGGGCGGAAAACGCCCGTCGTATCCAGGCCGTCGCCGTTCCAATCTCCCGCAATGCCCACATCACCGGGGTTTCCAAGATAGAAGCTCATATCAGCTGTTCCCGCCGAGTTGCTGTTGCGCAGCAGGAATTGCCCATTGCTGTAAACACCGATGGTATCCACCCCATCTCCATTCCAGTCGCCGACAAGCGGTTGATCGCCCGGTGTGCCAAATGGAATGACAAGATCTGCGAACCCAACAGTGTTGGAGTTGCGCAGATAGAAGGAACCGTTGCGGTAGATGCCGATGGTGGCTGTACCGTTGCCATCCCAATCACCCGCTATTGGGTAATCCCCGCCCAATCCATAATTGATCGCCACATCCGCAAAGCCTGTAGTGTTGGCATTCTTCAGATATAACAACCCGTTGCCCGGACGGAATACCCCGGTCGTATCGCCGCCGCCGTTGGCTTCGTATGCGCCGATGTCACAATGACTGCCCTGCGGACGCGTCACGCCGCGCTGGTCGGTGGCTTCACAATCGGCATCATCCCCAGCATTAATGGCGGGAGAGCCGCTGAGTAACGCCATCGTTTGCGTAGGTCCGCCGTTGTTCGCCAGCGGGCCGAGCAGCGGGTCAGAGCCGATGATGTTCCCATTCACGCCGTTGGTCAGCCCGCACGCGTTGGAAAATGCTCCAACGGCTTCTATTAGATTGTTTTTTGCAGTGACTGTGCCGCCTCCCGAATTGACACAGTCATCCCCATTAAGGCTGTCTCCCATCAGGGTGTTTGTGAGGATTAATACCCCTTGATTATCAATACCATCGGAAGTAATACCTGCCGCGTTGTTTGAAAAGGTACTGTTCTTGATGATGGCGAGTGATCCTGTGCTGCTTATAATAGCGCCGCCGTTAGACGCGGCCAGATTGCCAGAGAAGGTGCTGTTTGTAATGGTCAAGAGACCTATGTTAAAGATGGCGCCTCCATGGCCGGTGGTTACTGTATTGTCGAGGAAGGAACTTTGATCAATCGTTAGTGTGCCCGCATCGTTATCTATCGCACCAGAACCTAGCCCTCCTGTATTGTTGGAGAAGGCGCTGTTCGTGATCGTGACCTGTCCATTATAGATAGCAAGCCCGCCGCCAAACCCGACGGTATTGCCATCGTTTACGTTGATGTTCTGCAAGGCGAGGGTGGTGCTTGGCGAAACGTAGAACGGACGATATAGGTTGTTTCCGTTAATGCTGATATCTCCTCCGCCGTTAATGGTGAGACCATTTGCGCCGGTAATTGATTGCAAGTTTGAATTGAGGAAGATGCTGGTTGTGCCGAGCGCATCGCTAAAGAGGATGGTGTCGGCACCTGCACCCGCTGCGCAGGCATCCACAGCGGCGTTGGTGTTGGCGGCTTCGATGGCTTCGCGCAGGAGCAGTCGCCGTCGCTGTTGAGTTCATCAGTGGCGGTGTTGACGGTGATGGTGGCGCTGGGAATTTCAAAGCGGGCGACGTAATCGGCATTCGTATCCCCGCCTGCATCCGTGAAGCGCCCGCCCGCGTACACATCCGCGCCGCTGATGGCGATGGCAAAGGCAAAGTTATTCAACGGCATCCCGCCCAGCGCAGACCATGCCCCGCCGCTGAATTTGGCGATCCTGTCCGCATTCGCATCCCCGCCTGCATTGAGGAACCCTCCGCCCGCGTACACATCCGCGCCGCTGATGGCGATGGCATAGACAGAGCTATTCAACGGCGTCCCGCCCAGCGCAGACCATGCTCCGCCGCTGAATTTGGCGATGAAATCCGCATTCGCATCCCCGCCCGCGTTGATGAAATCCCCGCCCGCGTACACATCCGCACCGCTGATGGCGATGGCATTGAGCGAGTTATTCAACGGCGTCGCGCCCAGAGCTGACCATACTCCGCCACTGAATTTGGCGATGTAATCCGCATTCGCATCCCCGCCCGCATCGGTGAAGCCACCGCCCGCGTACACATCCGTCCCGCTGATGGCGATGGTACTGACAGTGTTATTCAACGGCGTCGCGCCCAGGCTGACCATACTCCGCCACTGAATTTGGCAATGAAATCCGCATTCGCGTCCCCGCCTGCATTGAGGAACCCCCCGCCCGCGTACACATCCGCGCCGCTGACGGCGATGGCATAGACAGTGTTATTCAACGGCGTCCCGCCCAGCGCAGACCATGCTCCGCCGCTGAATTTGGCAATGTAATCCGCATTCACGTCCCCGCCTGCATCCGTGAAATCCCCGCCCGCGTACACATCCGCACCGCTGACGGCAATGGCACTGACAGAGCTATTCAACGGCGTTGCGCCTAGCGCTGACCATACTCCGCCGCTGAATTTGGCAATGTAATCGGCATTCGCATCCCCGCCCGCATCCGTGAAAATCCCGCCCACGTACACATCCGTGCCACTGACGGCAACGGCACGGACACCGTTATTCAACCCGCTTCCCAGGGCGTTCCACACATTGGGGGAAGCCAGCGGCTTGAAGGTCGGCCCAAGCGCCGGGTCGAGGCTGACATCAAAATTGGTGATGTCGAGCTCGCCGCTGTAGCCTGTGCTCAAATCCAGCCTGCCGTCTGCCTTGAGCAGGCGCTCGACGGGCAGGGTGGCATCACGCTGCGCGGCTTGGGCGGGCGTGGCGCTACCGAGCAGTGATGCCAACAGGATAAAGACGAACAAAACATTAAATGAAAACTTTGGAAAATGGAATTTCATAGGTATTTCTCCTTGTTGGTTGGATATACCAGAATGAAATCCCCCACCTAATATTCACAGGAGAAATAGATTCGGATATATTGGGAACGCTCAGTATGGATATATTTTATGCTATTAGACATATTTACTCAATAGCCTATGCTTACTATGTAAGTTAATTGTGATTGAAAAAACTCTCTGCGGCTTCCATGATATCTATCTCTGCTTTGCGCTGAAACAAGCAAGTAACAAAAAGAGTCTTTGCTTACACAAAGACTCTTTTTGTTACTTTGAATATTGATGAAATTTCTCCTATGGCAAGTTGAACGTTCTCACCAGCAAGGCAACCATCAAGCCCATGTATCGTTAACCCATCGGTCATAATATAAAAAGTTCTCGGAGATTCTTCAAATCTCCGAGAACCAAATTCAAGCCATGTTGTTCAAAGCAAGTTACGGAATCCCATCCCAATTACCTGAGATCGGCATGTCGCCAGGGTTCCCCAACGCGAAGACAATATCCGCAAAGCCGATCGTGTTGCTGTTCCTCAGCAGGAATTGAGCATTGCGATAGACACCGATCGTGTCGATCCCATCACTATTCCAGTCACCCGTTACTGGCTTGTCTCCCGATAAGCCGTAGTTAATATTAATGTCCGCAAAGCCACTGGTGTTGAGGTTCTTCAGGAAGATCACCCCGTTACTCGGGCGGAAAACGCCTGTGGTATCCGAGCCGTCGCCGTTCCAATCTCCCGCGATGCCCACATCACCAGGGTTTCCAAGGTAGAAGCTCATATCCGCAGGTCCGGCCGTGTTGGTGTTGCGCAGCAGGAATTGTCCGTTGCTGTAAACACCGATGGTGTCCACCCCATCTCCGTTCCAGTCTCCGACAACCGGTTGATCGCCCGGCGTGCCGAATGGAATGACAAGATCAGCAAAACCCAGTGTGTTGGAGTTGCGCAGATAGAAGGAACCGTTGCGGTAGATGCCGATGGTGGCGGTGCCATTGCCATCCCAGTCACCCGCTATTGGATAATCCCCGCCCAATCCATAATTGATCGCCACATCCGCAAAGCCGCTCGTATTGGTATTCTTCAGATACAACAGCCCATTGCTCGGACGGAAGACCCCGGTGGTATCGCCGCCTTTGTTTATCGAATAGGTTTCCCCGCCAACGAAACTGCCATCTCCCGCAACCGCCCCACCCAGCGGATTGGATACAGCATCCACAATGGAATTGTTGTCCACCACATTTAAGCGAAGCGTGCCGCTGCCGTTACCAGTTTTGACAGTCACCGTGTAGCTACTTCCGGATCCGCTAATGCCGGTTATGGACGCGCCAGAGACGCCAGTCTTTGTAATGGTAAAGTCACTAACATCCACGCCCGTCACAAGTTCAGAAAATATCACTGAGAACTGCACAGTCGCACTATTGTTTGGATTTGCGCCCAGGCGCGTAATTCTGATTACAGTTGGATAAGTAGTATCTACCGGACACGTGAATTGACCGGTCGTACCTAAAGCGAAGAGATTGAGATCGCTGGTATCTCGGCCCAGTAGACTGATGGTGTATGTCTTTCCACAGGTGGCGGCAAAATCCCTGGCGACCAAGGAAGGTGTGTAAGTTGTGCCGCTATAGGGTATTGGGTTAGATTGGTCCGGGCGGAAGTCATAGATTATGGTATTGGTACCAATGCCAATCCGGGTGGCGACCAATTGAAACTGGACCAAATGGGAGCCGGGAGCGATATTGATGGTATACGGTTCCACGTGGATGCGGCAACTATCAGGCTTCGGCTGATAGCAACTGGCTTGAATCGGCGAGGCGAATACCGCCAGCGCACCGGGCAAAGACTGGGGCATCAATTGGGCAATCAACAACCCGCTTAGGATGAACAGCATCAGGATCAAGGCGCTTTTCGAGATAAGCGAGCCTGATTGATCAAGGAAATATCGCTTCACAATCATGACACTTTCATGATTGGTTACGGCACATTGGATGGACAAGTAAAAGCGCCGGTCAACCCCAGGTTGAAAATACTAGCATCCGTGTTGGTTTTGCCCTGCAAGCTGATCTCATATGACTGGCCACAGGTAGCTGCAAAATCCTGGGAGACCAACGATGGCGTGTACGTTGTCGCACCGCCGTAGGGTATTGGGTTAGATTGATCCGGACGGAAATCGTAGATTGTAGTCTGAACACCATTGCCCATGCGAATTGCAATCAACCGGATAATTTCTATCCTCGAACCAGACGTCATATCGATAGTGAACGGTTCAACGTGCATTCGGCAATCCGACGGTGCTGCAATATAACAGCCAGCATGAACGGGGCTGGCGAAAATCGAGTCAGGGACGGCACCTTGCGGACGTGGAGCCATCGCCACCCCAATAACTAACACGAATACTCCGAGAGCAACGAAGAGAATAAAGCGCTTCATTATGTGCCTCCTTTAGATAATTAAGCAGAGAATTGAATTCAAAATGTTGTAACACTAGTCTAAGTTTTGGTTACGTGATACTCGAGACTTCATTGGTCCTAAAATGAATAAAGCAGAAGATATCATTTTTTATAATAGACATATTCAAGGTTAGGATCGGGGAGTAAACCTTTTTATCCATCCACAAAACGAATCACATGGCCATGCAACCCAACAGCATAACCATGTTTCTTAAAGCTTGTAAAGTTTTGAATGTGGAATTACGAATCACACCAACCCTCCAAAGCACGCGAATTTAGGCACAACTTTTTGAGTCGACATTTTCAGTACCGCCAAAAGACCGCACAACACAATTGATACTTGTCACCCGGTCTGTGCATCTTAAAGGAATGGCAGGGTTTCGTTTAACCAGCACTGCTGAAATATTTCGTTATCACAACCTCAAGGCCTCTCCAACCCATGCGCCGTCAGCAACTCTTCATTCTCCAAGATATCCATCGTCAACCCATCCGCCACGACCCGGCCATCGTCCATCACGATCGTGCGCGGAAATAATTCCTGCACCAGCCGCATGTCATGCGTGGAGACCAGCATCGTGATCGGCAGTTCGCGCAGTAAATTAATTAATGTTCTGCGCGCCCGCGGATCGAGTCCAGCGGACGGTTCATCCAGGATCAAAACACTTGGATTCATCGACAACACTGTCGCAATGGCGATCCGTTTTTTCTCGCCAACACTTAAGTGATGTGACAGACGGTCTTTGTAGGAAGTCATGCGCACCGCTTCGAGCGCAGAGTCCACGCGCGTGCGGACTTCCGCTTCGGGCAGCCCCATATGCAGCGGGCCAAAAGCCACATCCTCGAACACGGTCGGCGAGAAGAGTTGGTCATCGGGATTCTGGAACACGAGTCCCACCATGGAACGGATGACAGGCAAATTGTCACGGCTGAGGCGCAGACCGCTCAATTCGATCTCGCCCTTCCCTTCGAGGATCCCATTCAGGTGCAGCATCAACGTCGACTTGCCCGCGCCGTTCGGTCCCACCAGCGCAACCTTATCGCCGTCGCACAATTTGAATGAAACACCATGTAATGCAGAATGTCCATCGGGATAAGAGAAGTGCAGGTCGCGCACTTGCAGCGCATCGCCTTCACATTCGGGATATGAAATTTTTTCAGAAGCATGCGTAATTGGCATTAGAACCGTCCCACGAATTGCATAGCAAGAATAAATAGAAAAGCGGCCGCCCCATACACCCAATCACGGCGGTGAAGTTCATGCGCATTCAATGTCCGCAGTTGACCGGCATAGCCGCGCGCCAGCATCGCATTATAGATTCGATCGCTGCGCTCATAGCTGCGCAGGAAGAGTTGACCTGCCATGTTACCAGACACTCTCGCCCGCCATAGCACGCTTCCACCTGACCTTTGACCTGCCGCGGCCGCCGAACGAGATTGTCTCGCCCGAAGCAATCGCATCACTTCATCCGTCAGCACGAAAAGGTAGCGATATAAAAACGCGATAATGGTCGTGAGAATGGCAGGCACACGCAAATGTTCAAAAGCGTGAATGAGGTCAGGGAAGCGTGTCACCGCCACCAGCAATATCGCCGCCTGGACTGACAACCACGAACGAATGACAATGCTGACAAAGCGCAGCAATCCAGCATCTGTGATCGTAAAGTCAGACATCATAAAATGAAATTGAAAGATCGAGTTTCCAGGAACAGAAAATAAAACTGTCACCGCCACCAACGCAAAGGGCAATGCAATGAAGGAACGTCGGAAGGTATATCCCAGTCCAAGATCAGACAGCGCATTGCCGAGGATCAGGAAAAGCCAGGCCAACCCAAAAGCAGTCCATGCGCCATCGGGCAGCAAGGCGTTTGAAAGAATGAAAGCGATCACCACCACCACTTTTATGCGTGGATCAAGGCGATGGAGTGTGCTGTCGTGGTGATGATAACGGTCAAAGGCGTCTGAATGCATGGGGATGAGAGAATAGGGATTAGGAATTTGGTTTCTTGGTTTGCAGTGAACGGCCAGCGATAAAGGCGATTGCCAGAACTACGATGACACCGATCGCTCCAGCAACAATCGTTGAGATGGGTGTTGCTCCCAGAAATGGGATCGTGTAATCGGGAATGACTTCGTACGGCGCCGATTGGGCGATGTTGATAAAACCGAGATCCTCTGCAACACGTTCAAGTCCATCAGGGCTGGCAGATGCAAATGGTGAAAGCAGGACAACTGCCAGCGTGATCAAGACACCGGTCAATATCCAGCCTTTACTGCCTTGAGCAGATTCTGATCCCTCGCCCAAAAGATCGGGGCGGGACCGCAAGATGAAAACGATCGCCGCGACGGTGATCAATGCCTCGCCAAGCCCGATAAACGCATGGACGAACAACATCGCGGGGACAATGATCTGCACTTCAGCGTTTCCACTTAACCAAATTTGCAGCGCAGTGGATAGCGCGCCGGTCATCACAGACAGCCAGGCCGCCACGCCGATCACTGCAAGTTTTACTGTGCGATTACTTCCAAGGACAGAACGATACAAACCATAGCCAACCGCGCAGGTCAGGATGCCCATATTAAGGATGTTCGCGCCCATCACGATCAACCCGCCGTCTTGAAAGAGCAGTCCCTGCACCGCGATGACAGCGGTCATCACCAACATGCCGGCCCACGGGCCGAGCGTAATGGCTGCCAGCACGCCGCCGAGCAAATGTCCCGAAGTACCGCCGAGGACCGGGAAGTTGATCATCTGCGCCGCAAAGATGAACGCGGCCATGACGCCCATCAAAGGGACTTGTTTTTCGCCAAGTGATTTATTCGTACGCGAGATGGCGATCCCAAGAGTCACAGCCGTGATCGCCCAGCAGATCAGGGAAACGGCGATGCTCAGAAAATTATCCGGGATGTGCATGGGAACGGGGGAATACAACATATTGTTCTCCTTGTTAATTCATGTCGCTGCGAGGCGCTTTGTATGGACCGCCCCCCCCCCCCCCCCCCCCCCCCCCCCCCCCCCCCCCCCCCCCCCCCCCGGGGGTTTTCCCCCCCCCGCGCGCCCCCCCCCCCCACCCCATTTTTTATGATTGACAATCCGGACACAAACCAAAGAAAGTGACATGGCTGGAATCCAACTTGTAACCAGTGGATGTCTCAAGCTGACGATATAAAAGTTCCAGTGGAGCGTGTTCCACTTCAACAGTCTTGCCGCATTGATGGCAGATCAAATGGTGATGTTGATTCTCCGCCAACTCGTAAACGATCTTTCCATTGCCTACATGGGCAGCCAGCAGCAGCTTTTTTTCAGCGAGATCTTCAAGCGTGCGGTAGACCGTCGGCTCGGTAAGGCCCGGAAATTCCTTGCGCGCCTGCTCATAGACTTGTGTCGGCGAAAGGTGTCCGCCGGAATGATGGAGCACATGCAGGATCGCATTTCGTTGAGGTGTCATGCGCAGTCCTTGAGCACGCAGGCGAGGGGCAAAATTAGTGGTACAGGTCATCAAAACTCCTTATTGCAACTTCTTACAATAATAGAACAACACAACTGATTAATTCTTACCTTGAAATAAAAAATCCTCGTTCTTCTTTGTAAATAAGAAGAACGAGGAAAGAAGTATCAAACCAAGGCTAAATATTTTTACTCTACGGCTCCCACACGTAATGCACGAACGCAGCGAGCATTGGTTTACCACTACTCATATCCATGCCTACAGCCCAGGTCTGCCAGTCAAGTCCGCCATACGCGTCGGTGCCGGGGAAATGCACGGAATAATAATTGAATTCTTTATATGGCCAGGCGGGGACATAGCTCGCGCCGCCTAATTTGAGTTGATTACATTCAAGCACAGCAGTTGGTGTGAATACAGTTTGAAGCGATGGCAGGATGATCTCCTGAAATGAGCCGAATGTGGATTGTCCACTTCCAAATGAAAGTCCCCAATCGGCCTGGAACGTGGTTTCAAAAACGAACAGCGCATGCTCCACATCGTAGTTGACCACATTGCCGTCACGATAAAAACGCACATCCATGCCCTCGCTTGGCGAGACAAGTGATGAGAGCAGTTTTCCATCCTTGTCCGCGACCGCCTTTCCAAAGGATGCGATCAGTTCGCGCGCACGCGGATCATCGCAAAATGGAGTCCCTGCGCCCGGCGTCGGAGCTTGTGTCCCAACCGCATTTGGAGCTGATGTCGGTGTGGCAACCTGTGTCAGCAGCGAGATGGGAGTAAATGTCGGGGCGACAATTCCTGTCGGTTGGGGGGTATCAGTCGGCAGCGCGGTGGGAGACGGAGGCACATCCACAGGAATGGAACAACCCGCAAGCGCCACCATGATCAGAACAGGCAAAAATAATCTACGTTTCATTTATGCTCCTTTCTTGATTTGATTGTACTCTTTTTTATTCATTGACATTTTATTTGTTCTGCATATAATCAGCAAAAATATCAAGGCTGTGACGAGGAAAAGTAAGTTTGCGCGACGGTTCAGAGAGCAGGCGATATGCGGTGAGAGACCTGCCCGAAACGACAAAACTGAATGGCCCTTCGAGCTGCGGAAATGAAAAGGCAAACACCTGAGTATGTTTCGACGGGATGCTCCCGTTATAGAGCTAGAGCATAAACCTTTTGGTCGTGCTTGATAGAGTGAGGCTGGCTTCCCGTTGCATCAACACGGGAATTTTTGTAAATAACCGCTTGTCAGCCTAAGTTGGGTGGTACCACGGATGCGAATCATACAGCGTTCGTCCCTTTTGGGATGAACGCTGTATTTTTTTATCCCCTCACCCGCCCTCCCAATGGGAGAGGAGTAAACAAAGGAGAAAAGATGAACCTCACGCCTCAAACTGAACCGCAGGAAATCAATTTGCAGGAACGCGCCGTTGAAACCCCGAGCGATAATTCCCTGCCTGCCGCGCAAGTGATCGATGATCAAAGCAATGACGCTGAATTCAACTCCGCGCCGCGCTTTGTGCCATAAATATTTTTTGGAGGAACCCATGAACGAACAGACCCGCTTTCAATTGAACGAAACCGACCTGCCGAAATTCTGGTACAACATCTATGCGGACAGCCCGGTTCCGCAGACCCCTGTGCTGCATCCCGGCACGCTGGAGCCAGTCACGCCCGACTTTTTGTCTGTGCTCTTCCCGATGGACCTGATCATGCAGGAGATCAGTACTGAACGCTATATCGAGATCCCAGAGGAAGTGCGCGAGATCTATAAACTCTTCCGTCCCACCCCGCTCCTGCGCGCGCGCAGATTGGAAAAGGCGCTCGGCACAACCGCGCATATCTACTACAAATATGAAGGCGTATCGCCTTCAGGAAGCCACAAGCCCAACACGGCCATCCCGCAGGCTTTTTACAACAAGATCGCCGGCACAAAGGCCATGACCACGGAAACCGGCGCAGGTCAGTGGGGCTCATCGCTGGCATTCGCATGCAATGTTTTTGATATTGACCTTGAAGTGTACATGGTGAAGATCTCGTATCAGCAGAAACCATACCGCCGCAATTTGATGGAAACCTACGGCGCGCGCGTCTATGCCAGCCCGACAGAACTGACAAATTATGGACGCTCTGTCTTGGCTGAAAACCCGAACAATCTTGGTTCGCTTGGCATCGCCATTTCAGAAGCCGTCGAAGCCGCAGCCACATCCAACGGTACAAAGAAATATGGATTAGGCTCGGTGTTAAATCATGTGCTGCTGCATCAGACTGTGATCGGTGAAGAAGCCTTGAAACAAATGGATATGGCCGATGAATATCCGGATGTGGTCATTGGCTGCGTGGGCGGCGGATCGAACTTCGCGGGAATTGCATACCCGTTCCTGAGAGAGAATCTCAAGAATGGCAGGCGCACCCGTCTGGTAGGCGTGGAGCCGACTGCGACTCCCACACTGACAAAAGGCGTGTACACCTTTGATTATGGTGACACCGCGAAGATGGCTCCCATCGTCAAAATGCATACTCTCGGTCACGACTTCATGCCGCCCGGCATCCACGCAGGCGGATTGCGCTATCACGGCATGGCTCCCAGCATCAGCGCACTTCATGATGCGGGTTTCATAGACGCGGTGGCAGTCAAACAAAAAGAAACTTTTGAAGCTGCGATCCAATTCGCGAAAGCGGAAGGAATCGTCCCTGCGCCCGAATCTGCACATGCGGTGCGTGTGGCGATCGATGAAGCATTGGATGCAAAAGCCAAAGGCGAGAAGCGCGTGATCCTGTTCAACCTGTCAGGTCATGGCAATTTTGATATGGCGGCGTATGAATCCTACCTCAGCGGAAAGCTTGAAGATTACGAGTATCCTGCCGAGGCGGTGAAAGAATCGATGAGTAAACTTCCGCAGGTGAATCTGCCGGCATAATTCCATTCAGTCTAAAAAAACGGAGGACGGTTCAAGTTGAGCCGTCCTCCGTAAGTTTAATGGGGTCACAGTTAAGCGGAATTCTGTTCACCAAATACAATGACAACGATATGCTGGTTGAGAAATTTCAATGACTGCGATTCAACGGGTATCACCTGACCCAGCGTATACCCACCCGCAATTGGAATGTTCGTTCCCAAGATCTCCTGGACAGCTTCGATCTCCACGCCCAGGCTGGGCTTTCAACAGCATTTGCCAGGCCACGTCAACCAGCACAAGGGCAAAGGCGGGCTTCGCGTCGCCAAGCTGCAATAGCGCCTGCTGCGTGGCTTGTCTGGCGGCACGCTCACAGGCACTGCGGCTGCCTACCATTAAATAAGCATCGATCCCTTCACGGATGGCGGAGTTCATGCGGAAACTACCATCTGCTTCCACTCGAATGGGCGAACGCACGAGCAGGTCTTCGCCCTGTTCAACGCCAAGCGGATATAAACGTGTCATGTAGCTTAATGGAGGGAATGCCCAATCCCGTGCGGGATAACCAAAGAGGCCCGCATACGTTTCAGAAGCAGGGCGGCCATCCAATGTACGCAGCCAGAATCCACGAGACCGCGTGACACGGAACTGCCTGCCAACCGCGTCCCAGCCATGGTCTGCGCCGATGGCTATCTTTAGATTCCCGCGCAAGAACGCTGCCGCCAATCCGCCGGCGCCGCTTTGATTGCCGGCCATTTGGTATGTATTGCCAGTGTGCAGATCGCCGCTGGATAGCCCGCCAAAGACATTTCCCCCCGGGGATATCGCGCCGCAGAATTGTTCGGCATCACCGTTAAATCCATCCGCAAAGAATAGAATGGATTGACGTTCCCCGCGCTCCGCAGCGTGTTTTTCGATCTTTGCGGCAGTTTCACGACCTGACTGGGCATAGCCCGGAAGCCACAATGTTTCCGCGTGAAAATCGCCGGACAGGAGCGCAACGATCACGGAATGTGGATGCTCCCCTTTACCGGTCAACCCGGAAGGTGAACTAAATCCGATCATGGGAACTTCGACCAACAAACTGCTTACGCCATTCAATACTTCACGGGCCTGATATTGATGGGAAGAGATCACAACAGCAAAGGCTGGTGTATTTGCGCCCAGACGATTTAAGGCCTGATGCGCGGCCTGTAAACCAGCCTCACGACCATCAAGCGCTTGAGCGACACCCACAGATGAAACCATTGTCATATCAACTCACTACTCTGACGCAACCGGAATGGTAAAGTGAAAAGCTGTGCCTTTGCGGAATTCGCTCTCGAACCAGATGCGGCCGCCCTGCATTTCAACCAGACTCTTGGTGATGTTCAAACCCAATCCCGTGCCCGGTACCTCGCGCGCTTTTGGATCATCTGAACGGAAGAATTTTTGGAAAACCCTCTGTTGGTCATCCGGGCTCAAGCCAATACCGCTATCCTTGACCCACAAGTGAATAACCCGCGCAGCGCCTTCAGGATTCCATTCATTGGCGGTCTCTTCCGCGCCCACCTGGATAAGCCCGCCTTCAGGCGTATATTTATAAGCGTTGCTGACA
Organism: Candidatus Villigracilis saccharophilus; assembly: GCF_016711665.1. Classification (NCBI taxonomy): domain Bacteria; kingdom Bacillati; phylum Chloroflexota; class Anaerolineae; order Anaerolineales; family Candidatus Villigracilaceae; genus Candidatus Villigracilis; species Candidatus Villigracilis saccharophilus. The sequence goes on along the minus strand of NZ_JADJSO010000065.1, from coordinate 85,078 downwards.
AGATTGGTAAGCACCTGGCTGACGCGGATGCGGTCAGACCACATGGGTGGAAGATTCTCAGGCGAAACCACCTCAAGGATCTGTTTCTTATCCTCCACCTGACGTTTAATGGAGCGGATCACTTCATCAACAAGCGCGGCAACATCGGTGGCTTTATAGTCAAGGCGCAAGCGGCCAGCCTCGATCTTGGAATTATCGTTAAGATCCGAAACCAAAGTGGACATGCGCTCAACATTGGATTTAATGGTGTTGAGGAAATTATTCTGCATTTCGTTGACCGTTCCAACCGCTCCGCCCGCCAGCAATTCCGTGTAGCCTTTAATGGAGGTCATCGGGTTCTTCAACTCATGCGCCACGAATGACACGAAATCACTTTTGGCAAGATTAGCGCGCTGAACTTCACCGTACAGCTGCGCGTTGGAAATGGCGATGGCGGCATGATCAGTAAGACGGGTTAAAAACTCAATATCCACCTGGGAATCGCTTGTACTTTCCAGATGCAGCAGACCGATCACAGCGGTTTCACGACGGATGGGTATGATGATCTGTGTATGCGTAGTGGCGAGCAGTTTCGCATTAGAGTCGGCAACCGCCAAACGCTGCGGCTGGGCTGTTTCCACAGACCGCACCATGGCGGGCAGATCCACTTTCATCGTCTGATCCGGCAGAATCGCCATTCGTTCATCAAAGCCCTGCTGCGACATGACATGCAGATAATTTTCCTCCAACATGCCGATCAGCCCCGCTTCCGCGCCGGATTGTCTTAAGGCCCAATCCAATGTGATGCGCATGGCGCGATCCATTTCAAGGCTGGCATTTAATTCCCGATCAATGCGCTGCATGACCGAGAGTTCCTCGACACGCACGGCCAGTTCCTGATCGGTGAGTTCATAAAGGCGCGCATTCTCAATGGCAACCGCAGCCTGACCCGCAAACGCGGTCAGCAAGTTTTGATCGTCCTGCACAAAAGGCAGTCCATCACGGCGGTTGATGACTTCGATCACGCCGGTAACATGATCCTTCGCCTGAAGCGGAACGGCCAAAAGTGAACGACTCGCAAAACCAGTTTGCTGATCGATCCCTTTGAATCTGGCTGATGTTTGATGCTCCTCGTTCTCGATCACGGGTGCGCGGGTCTGCACCGCCCGCCCAACGATACCGGTGCCGACTGGAAGGCGCTGCCCGATCAAGTTGGAAGCCACCGGTCCAGTGGTCGCCTTGAAGATCAGATCACTGGTCTGGTCATCCACAAGCAGTAAACTGCCGGCCTCACAATTCAAAATCCCAACTGCGTTCTCAAGAATATTTTGTAGCAGGGGACCCAGTTCCAGAGTGGAAGTCAACTGGCGGGTAATTTCATTCAAGGTGGAAAGCTGACGTGCGCGTTGTTCAGTTTCGTCAAGCAAACGCGCCTTCACGATCGCGCCCGCGGTCTGATCTGCGATGGCCTGTAGAAGTTCAAGTTGTCCGCGTGTATAGGCGGTCGCGCTGTCATGATTGCCAACACTGAGCGCGCCAATGGACTCCGCGCCGGCATTGAGAGGCACACCCATCCAGGCGAATACATTCTCCAGAATGGGCGTGAGGTTGCGCGCCTGACAATCGCGGATATAGTCCTGAGTATTGATCGGGCGGCCTTTGCGGATCACCTCCGGGCTGAGACCGGAAGTGATTGAAAAAGGCAGATTCTCGCGTTCGGGGATACGCTCATTGTTTTCGACACAAAAACCATAATAGAAATAATCGCTTTTCTTGTTGTACAGCGTGATATGGAAATGCGACGTGGGAATGATCTGCACCGTCTGGGCGTAGATCAGCTCAAGCACATCGTCAAAAGTTAATGTGACATTCACGCCTTGAGAAACACGCGTCAACGCATTCATTTCCTGGATCTGGCGTTCAAGACGCGCAACGGTTTGAACACGTTCGATCGCAACAGATGCCTGATCGCAAATATTCTCGAGGAACCTCAGGTCACGCGGAGTATAAGGCAGACCAGATAAACGCGAACCCAAAGCAAGCCAGCCGTTTTCACGGTGTTTACCGGGCAGGGCAATAAACAAGCGCGCGCCAAGCAACGCCAGCCGCGATTGCTCAGGCTTCAATACGGAAGGCAGTTCAGCAGTATTGTCCAAATATAAGGGCAGGTGTTCCGTTTCAAAATAACGGGCAAACGGACTCGCGGCTGTAAAACGAATTTCGCTGGTGGGGCGGCGGTCTTCGCCGGGCAGGGCCGAGAAAAAATCGTCGCGTGAATCATATGTATAGATGTGGATCCGGCTCGGGCTTAAGGTGGATGCGATCTGCTCGCGCAGGATCGTTCCAATAGAGTTGAGATCCAGCGCAGTAGCCAGTCTATGGGAGAAGCCCTCAAGTTGTTCTGCAAAAGCACGCTCGCCGCGAAAGAAGACGGTATCCACAAGTCTTTGCAGCCGGGTGCGGATCGGCTCAAGCAAAAGCGCGATAAGAAAAATATATCCGCCGACAAGGTAGGGATTATTGGAAGGCATGCGGGTATTGAAGATCACCCCCACCCCGCCGGACAATAATGCATAGCCGGTTATCACGATCGCCGTAAGCAAAAAATACATAAATCCGCGCCGTACCAGATCATCGGTGCGCAGGAATTTAAAGCGCATAATGTTGTACCCGATCACAGCGGGAAATATGACAATTGGTAAAAACAAATACGGCGAAAAGTTAAGTGCCAGCACTCCCCCAAGCGCAAGCCAAACGCTTAAAGGAATAAAGGAAATCAACGCGCCGACAATAATGGCGCGGGACTGCGTTTTCACCACCGGTGATTGCGCGTAAAAAGAGTAATATAGATTCGCGCCAAGCAGGAATAGGACACTCACGGCAACGAATAAATAAATGGCCCGCCAGTAACGGATGTAAGCTGTCGGCTCACTTAAGTTAAAAAGTGTGGGAGTTGCCATCATCGCCATGGCAATGCCAATGAACAGTCCGATCCAGCGCAGGTAGGGACGATCTATCATCAAGCGCGGATTCTGCGGGAAGGAAAGCGCAAGCGCGACGATCGCTCCGCCGGCGATGGCGCAGCTGAAGGTCCAGATGATCGTAAATTCGTGAGTCGTTGAGATATTAAAGAAAGCGCCGGTTGCAATGGCAATGGAGGAGGTGAATAATGAAAACGCGCGCCCGGCCGGTTCGTTGCGGCGCAAGCCAAAGATCCATAAACTGAAGATCAGAAAGAGCATGCTGATGACAGTTGGGACAATAAAATAAAGATTGACGCCTTGAGATGGGAACGTGTGCAGGGTAATGTCGAGATCGCGGACTTCCCCGTTGATAAACCTTATTGTGACCGGGATAACGTCTCCGGGAAGGTGCTTTCCGATAATGACTTTACGCACATCCGCTTGAGTTTGGACCGGGGTGTGATCCACCGCAACGATCTGATCTCCACTGGAAACCAGCGCATTGAATTCCCAGGCGCTCCCTTTTTGTGTGGGGCCGGTATCAACAAAAACCAGCGTATGCTCATAAAAAGAACCAATAAAAGGTTCCCTGATCCAGTTTATTGCCAGGTATATACATGCAAAAAAGATAAACAACGCAACTGCCTGATAGATCAGCACGATCCACGTGAGAATATTGCTGAGCAGTTTATTGGCAGGTATCGCTTCTTGGATCAAACCAGATTGCACAACCTGAGCTTTCATAATGGTCAAATTTTACTCCACAATGCTTTAAGGTGTATGCGACTTTCATAACAAAGAAGAAAGGCCCGGTACAAAAAAGAAGAGACCACAACTTAAGTGATCTCTTCTTTTATTACTCTTTGGAAATTGATCTGCTAAATATCCAAATTCCTGACGCTCTTGGCGTGAGTTTGGATGAATTTCTTGCGCGGGTCAACGGCATCGCCCATCAGCATATCAAAGGTACGGTCGGCTTCTGCGGCGTCGTCCACGGTGACAAGCAGCAGGGTGCGGTTGGTGGGATTCATGGTCGTTTCCCACAACTGTTCCGGATTCATTTCGCCAAGACCTTTGTAGCGCTGAATGCCAACTTTATCATTGCCATACTCTTTGACAGCCTTATCCTTCTCTTTATCGCTGTATGCATATTTGACCTGGTTCTTATAAGCGATGCGGTACAAAGGCGGCTGGGCAATATACATGTGACCGCCGTCAATTAATTGCGGCATATAACGGAAGAAGAAAGTCAGCAACAGCGTGCGGATATGACTGCCGTCCACATCCGCATCCGTCATGATGATGACCCGTCCGTAGCGCAAGCCTTCGAGGTCAAAATTATCACCGATGCCTGTTCCCAATGCTGAGATCAGCGACTTGACTTCATTATTGCCGAGGATCTTATCAAGACGGGCACGCTCAGTGTTGAGGATCTTGCCGCGCAACGGAAGGATCGCCTGAAAGTGACGGTCGCGTCCCTGTTTGGCTGAACCGCCCGCGGAATCACCTTCCACGATATACAACTCGGTCTTGTTTGAATCGCGCTCGGAACAGTCTGCCAGCTTACCGGGCAATGTCAACGACTCGAGTGCAGACTTGCGGATGACAAGATCACGCGCTTTGCGCGCCGCGTCACGCGCACGCGCGGAGGTTAAACACTTGGCGATGATCGTCTTGGCCGCCTGCGGATTCTCTTCGAGGAAGGTGCTGAATGCTTCGCCGACCACCTGGGTGACGTAGGTCTGCGCTTCGGGATTCATCAGCTTGACCTTGGTCTGCGATTCAAACTGCGGATCGGGATGTTTGATCGAGACGATCGCGGTCAAGCCTTCGCGGGTATCGTCACCTGAAAAATTCGGGTCGGCATCTTTGAGCAGGCCATTCTTGCGGGCATAGTCATTGACCACACGCGTTAATGAAGAACGTAGACCGGTCAGATGTGTACCGCCGTCAATGGTATTGATCGTGTTCGCAAAGGAGTACACGGATTCGGTGTAGGAGTCAGTGTATTGGATCGCGGCTTCAATGCCGATATTTTCAACTTCTTTTTCAACGTGCACAACGGGATGCAGACCTTCACGGTTGCGATTCAGATACCGCACGAAAGCGGTAATGCCGCCTTCAAAGTAAAAGGTCATTTCACGGTCGGCGCGCTCATCTAAAAATTTGATGGTCACGCCGCGCGTCACAAACGACATTTCACGCAGGCGTTGAATGAGGGTGTCGAAACGGAAGTCAATATCTTCTGTGAAAATCTGTTTGTCGAACTTAAAGGTCTGTTTGGTGCCGGTCTCATCCTTTACTTTGCCGATCAGTTTGATGGGACCTTGCGGCACGCCGCGTTTGTATTCCTGACGCCAGTGTTTGCCGTCCCGTTTGACCTCAGTAATGGTCCACTCAGAGAGGGCGTTGACTGCGCTGATCCCCACGCCATGCAAACCACCGGAAACCTTATACCCGCCGCCGCCGAATTTACCGCCCGCGCCAATGACGGTCATGACAACATCCAATGTTTCCATTGGACGGCCATTTGCATCTTTTTTGGTAGGGTGCGGACCAACCGGAATACCGCGGCCATTGTCTTCAATGGTCACGCTGCTGTCCGGGTGAATGGTAATATCGATCCTATTGCAGACACCCGCAAGCGCCTCATCAATGGCATTATCAACGACTTCATAAACTAGGTGATGTAAAGCCTTGATGTCGGTACCGCCCACGTACATACCCGGACGTTTACGGACATGGTCAATGCCTTCCAGCGCCTGGATCGAACTGACATCATAATTAATTACATTGTCTTTTTCAGCCATAAAATCCTCCAACAGTTTGAAAACTGTCTACTTTTTAATAAAATCGCTCACGCTTGTTTTGTGACGGTATTTGGACGCAATTTTTCGATCACATTTTGCAGCCAGATGTTCATATCGCGATAATAGATGAAACTGCCGGCCAACAGGGCAGTCGTCACAAAAGAATGACCGAAGATACCAAGAAATGTAATCCAGGAATCCTCGGGGGGGATGCTCCATAAAAAGTTCAAGCCAAAGGTCATTAGAAAAACCGTCAACACGAACAGGCTGCTGGTGGGAAGTGTAAAGCGCGCCATCTGAAAACTGCTTAGAATCGAAGTTATCACATTTTGCTTCTTAAGGAAAACCCCGTGCGGCCAAAAGAACAGAGGTACGATCACCCACATGGAGGCAATACTGATGAATATCACCAGCAGGTTCGCGATCAACGGGCTGAATTGAAGCAACAGACCCAAAACAAGCAAGAGCGGAACACCGATCATCACGGAAAGGATTCCCCATAAAATGGAAATGAACATGGTTTGTACGATGGCACGCAAAATACCCATCGGTTTATCTTCCTTGCCGGCAGCTGCGATCCACGCCACACTGCGAAAATACAGTCCGCCGCCAATCCAGCCGAGCAAAGTCAGCAGGAAAATCCAGCCGAGCAGGCTCAAGGCACTGACCTGCAAATTGGCGGGGTCGCCCAGCGGGGTGGATGATACGCCCTTTGGAAAAAGCAGGCTCGAGATCCCAACCGGCAGCGTCCGCAAAAGCCAGAACAAGTTGACCATTGGAATCGTGTCGCCATACCAGGTTAATACGCGTTGAATATCTTCGGCAGAAACACCGCCCGATCTCCAGATCGAGACGACGTCATCCTTGATCGAATCGAATAGCGCGTTCATGCGCAGGCGCGGACCCAGCCAAAGGAATAAATTCAATAACAGCGGCAATAAAATCGCTGTGATGTGCGCGGCGATGGTGTCGAAGCCCGCTTTTATTGAGCTGATAATTCCGGGAGGCCGGGGTAAATTCTCAACTTTTGAAACTTCCATAACATTTTGATTCTACCATACCCCTGCTTGCGCTCACGCCCCCCCACAGGTACAATCTTCTTATGCAAGAGAACCGTTCCTATCTGCCGTCCGCAGACCGCGTGGGCGTACTGGTCGCCTCAGTATTACTGGCTTTCGCGCTGACACGGCTGATCCAATCACCGCGTTTCACCTTGACGATCGCACTGCCCGGCTTCTATTTTGCCTATCCCATCACGCTTGGTTCGATTATGAGCCTGCTCACCGCCGCACTGAGCGCCACAGGCATGAGCTGGCTGACCCGCGACCATCCTGCTCTTGGAGAGAAGCCGAACATCGAACATATCATGCTGCCAACCCTGACCACTTTCGTGCTCGGCGCTCCGCTGAGCATATTGCCAGACGGAATAACCTGGTGGGCTGGCTTTTCCTTTGCGGCGATCCTGCTGCTGATCGTGTTTCTGGCAGAGTACATCACAATTGACCCATCGACCCCAACCTACGGATTTGCGCGCGCGGGCCTTACCGCGCTCGCGTACGTGTTATTCTTAATTCTCACCACTTCCCTGCGGTATTCGGGTGCGCGCATGTTCTTATTTGTGCCTGCCATCTTCCTTGTCGCGGCATTGATCTGCCTGCGCATCCTGCATCTTGACGGCACAGACCGTTGGGATTTTCCGTGGGCGATCGGCGTTGGCATTGTCTGCGCGCAGGTCGGCGCGGGACTGCATTACTGGCCGCTCACGCCGATCCAATTCGGACTTGCGTTGACAGGTCCATTGTATGCACTGACCATGTTATCCGTCAGCCTTGCGGAAAATATTCCCCTGCGGCGCGCTGCGCTGGCACCCGCCATTATCGTTGGGATAGCCTGGGTTTCCGCATTATTTTTACGATAATGAATTCCCTCACGCTCACAAATGAACAACTTCAAAAAATGACCGCGCATGTCCAGTCACAGGCACCGCTCGAGGCTTGCGGTCTTTTGGCAGGACGAGATTCACAGGTAGAATCTGTGCTTGAGGTCGCGAATCAGGCTCAAAGCGAAGTACGATACGTGATGGATCCGCTCGAACAGTTACACGCCTTCGAGTGGATCGAATCCAATGGGCAGGAATTGCTTGGCATCTTTCACTCGCATCCAAGCGGACCGGAAGTTGTTTCGCCATCTGACATAACGCAGGCCGCCTATGCAGTTGTGTACGTCATCCTCGCGCCCGTAAACGGCTCGTGGCGCGCCCGCGGCTTTTGGATCGAAAACGGCGGCTATAGCGAAGTGGCTTTACAGGTACGCTAAGCAACCTTATTTGTTTTTCCGTGTTTTCATCACTACATTTCGTCAGTACGAGGACACAATTCTCTGGAGGAGTTTCAATGCAAATTGCATTCGATATTGGGATCATTTTTCTGGCTTATTTGTTTGGCTCGATCCCCTTTGGACTGCTGATCGTTAAACTTAAAACTGGGAAGGATATTCGTAAAGTGGAAAGCGGCCGCACGGGCGGGACAAACGCCATGCGCGCGGCGGGATTTTGGGCTGGTTTTGCGACCGCCCTGCTTGACATATTGAAAGGCGCGGTGGGCGTGTGGGTGGCGCAATGGCTTACCCCGAACAGTGAATGGGTGCATGTGCTCGCGCCGATCGCGGCGATCCTTGGGCACAACTACTCCATCTTTCTGGCGGAACGCGGCGAGAACGGGAAGTTTCGTTTACGCGGCGGAGCGGGCGGAGCGCCCTCCGTCGGAGGGGCGATGGGATTATGGCCAGGCTCAATCCTTTTCATTCTCCCGCTCGGTATGTTGACGTTCTTCACGGTCGGCATCGCGTCCATCACAACCATGGCGGTGGCTTTATTCGCGATCATTGGTTTTGCTGTCCGCGCATTATTTTTTGACGGTCAATGGGTGGATGTGTGGTATGGCATAGGCGCGGAAATTTTGCTTATTTGGGCTTTGCGTCCGAACTTGAAAAAATTATTCGAGGGCAACGAACGAGTGGTGAAGTACAGTTTGAACGGCTGGCTGCGGGCGAAGCGCGAGGGGCGGGAAGCGGAAAAGTAAACAGGTATACATGGATGCGAAAAGAGACCGTTGAAAAACAAACGGTCTCTTTTTTTTATCGATCACAAATTCTGTTACTATATTTCTTATTAGGTTTTATGGTCTGGTTTTTCTCATTTCAAGAGCGTGCCCATACTTTGGAAAAAAGTCATAATGGCGCAAGTACGGCGCCTGTCGTTGTTGGATCAAATCCCTCGGGCCAGATCGTTTCTTCATCATACTTGGCGCCACTCAAATTCGCTTCACTCAAGTAAGCCCCTGTCAGATTCGCACCACGCAAGTCAGTCCCGATCATATAGGCGAAAGTAAGACCGGCTTTGCTCAAGTTGGTTTTGCTTAAATTTGCCCCGCTCAAGTTCGCGCCGACAAGTTCCGCCCCGCTCAAGTCCGCGCCGCTCAAGTTGGCGCCGATCAATCTGGCGCGGCTTAAGTCCGCCCCTATCATTCTGGCATTGACCAGGGCGGCATGCAGAAGTTTTGCCGCGACCAAATTTGCCCGCGCCAGGTCCGCGCTGCTTTGGATGGTTTTATGCGGGTCAAGTTCTGCCAGATCCCTGATGCGGGTATTGATCAGTTCATTAATCTCCTTTTGAGAGACCTTTTTTCCAGCAATCTTAATTTCAGGAATTTTATATTCAGGGAGCTTGTATTCAGCCACCTTCTTTTCAAGAGCTTTCCTGGCCGGCGGCTTCTTTTTGACGATCTTTTTCGCAGGTGTCTTTATATTGGGTGATTTCTTCTTAACTATTTTCTTTTCAGGTTTCTTTTTCGTCATGGTAATCTCACTCCAACTCAATTGGAAAAAATCCGTCTAACCGCTTTGTTGCTTTATTATATAGGACTATTTGTCATTATCGTTCTTTTTAAGATAGACAGTCCCTTCACTCCCGGCGGGTGATGCCATTCAGAAAATCACCCAACAGAAGAAAACTCATGGAGATCAACAGAATACTAAAGGAAGGGATCATCAGCATCAACGGATTGCGGCTCATCAAGGAGCGGCCCGAGAAGAACATACCGCCCCAACTGACCACCGTGAATTCGCCGCCGTCCACTGCGCTGGTCACGCCGACACCGATATAACCCAGCACCGCTTCGAGCAGGATAACGACAGGAATGTTGTTGATGATCCAGACCAGGACGACATGCAGTACATTCGGCAGGAGGTGGCGGGTCATGATCCGCCACGGAGATGCGCCAATGCCGACCGCCGCTTCGATGAATAATTGGGATTTAAGCTGCAGCACATTAATACGGATCAGGCGCGCAAGGCTGACCCAGGCAACCACAGCAAAACCAACGATCAATGTAAATAATCCATGCACCCAGCTGGGGGTGAATAAGCCGCGGAAGATAAGCACAATGATCACCAGGAACATAATGCCAGGTAAAGAATTGAGCATGTCTGTAAACAACATGAAGACGGCGTCAATGCGGCCGCCGGCATACCCTGTTATCAAACCAATCAAAGTCCCGATGAATGCAGCCAAGGGAACGGCAGTCAGCGCAAGGAACATTGCGGTGCGTGTGCCGTAAAGCAAACGGCTGAAAACATCCCTGCCATAGCGGTCTGTGCCAAGCGGATATTCCGCAACACCCGGCGCGGAGGTGCTCTGCACCCACATGGGCGGCAGATTGAAATCCGTGACCCTCATTTTGTACGGATCGTGCGGAGCGACCCGGGGAGTTATTATGGCCAACAGGCTAAAAGCCAGCATTACGATCAGGCTGAACCAGACCGTTCTACTGCGCAAAGCCCGCTTCCATGGGAACAGCTTGATCATGCGGCGGCCTGATGCGTGACGGAACGCACGCGCGGATCAAGAACTTCACACAGGAACTCGATCAAAATATTCACGAGCGACATGCCAGCCGCATAGATCAGCGTGAGCCCGAGGATCATGGGGTAATCCAGTTTAAGCACCGCTTCCCAATATCCGCGCCCGATGCCGGGAAATGAATACAGGTGTTCGACGATCAACAAGCCCGCGAACATTTCCATCAAAGCCGGGCCGAGGAAGGTAATGATCGGAACAATGGCATTGCTCAAAATGTGAACAAGCATCACGCGACGCTCGCCCAATCCCTTCCCGCGGGCGGTGCGGACGTAATCTTCATTCAAAATATTCATCAGGGAGGCACGTGTCACTCTGGCAATATTTGCCATCGGCAATACAGCCAGTACGACGGCAGGGATGATCCAATTGCCCGGCACGCTCCAATCCGGCAGGACTTTAATGATTTTCAGCCAGGAAGCCAGCACGATGATCGCAAACAAACCAAGCACAAAATTGGGGATCGAGATCAAGCCCGCCAGCCCGACGGAGATCGCGCGGCTGACAGCTGACCAGGGCTTCGCACCGCTCCATATTCCCAGCGGAATCCCCAGCCCAACCGCGATCAACGACCCGAGCAGCACCAATCGAATGGAATAGCCGAAGCGGCTCTCCCAAAAAGTTTTACCCTCCGGGGGAGAAAAAATGACATGCTGCACAGTGCGTCCATGCTGTTGAATGGACGGGCCTAGATTACCGCACACCGCCCCGCAGAAAAAAATGCCGTCATCATCAATATCCCCGACCACGTACCGGGTGAACTGCCGCCATAAAGGCAGGTCAAGGCCGAAGCGATGGTAAAGCTCACGCTGCAGAGTTGCATCAATTCCCAATCCAAGCATCATGCGCGGCGAACTCGAATAATTGCTCCACGGGTTACCTGGGATGGCGTGCATCAAGAGGAACGTGATCAACGTCACGCCAAGCAAAATCGTTATCATCCGCAGAAATCTTGTGAACAAAAATCGGGCAATCATTGACAACTTGTTCCAGGTCTTATAACTGTTTTTTATTTTTGATTTGTCTATTTTACATTCACACATTTTTACCGCGAAGAGCGCTAAGAACACAGGGTTTTAAAGATTTTCTTTGCGAGCTTTGCGGTTCAACTTTGATTTTTGTACGGCAGAGAATTTTTGTTAAACACCCGCCGCACACGATATCGTATGCGGCAGGTACAGGCTGTCATTAAAGCTTCGGAATTAACACGGGTGTATTTTTTTTATACTCTTCATAATCTTTCTGCCCGCCCCATTTTGCATCTGACTTCTTTTCAAGCAAGGGGACTCCGCTGACGCGGGTTAGCAGCAAGGTGACAAAGATCGGCGAGATCATGGCAACCCATTGCCAGCCTTGCAAGACGGGTAATGCGATGATCGCCACGCCAAGCCAAAGTACGATCTCACCGAAATAATTCGGGTGGCGCGAGCGCGACCATAATCCTGTTTGAATGAACTTTCCCTTGTTTTTCGGATCGGCATTGAAGCGGCCTTTTTGAGAGTCAGCGACGACCTCAAACCCAAAGCCAAGAATCCACACCAGAAAACCGATGCCAGCAAACAGGTCAAGTTCTTTGCGGTGTGTGGATGTGATCGCAACCAGCGCAGCGGCGGCAGTAAATGTCACCCACAAGCCTTGAATGGTCCACACGTTCAGGAAGCGCACAAACGAAGGCTTGATCTCATCGAAGCGGTCATCCTTGCCTGCTTTTTGGATGCGGCTGAAAAGGAACGTGCCTAATCTGACAGCCCAGATGACCACCAAAGCCGCCAGCAGCATGGACCGTGCATCCACATCCGCGCTGAAGAATAGAGCCGCCAGGGTGATGGAGATATATGTGATACTGCCTGTGATGTCGAAGAATTTCTCGGTCTGCATAAAATAAGCAGGGATAAAGACCAGCCATTGGATCACAAAAGCCAGCCCGACCGATAAAGCGAACAGTGGCATTCCGCCCAGCATGATCCCGCCCTGACTGCCTGCGAGGGCGACCAGAATACCGATAAGTATGATGATGGGAAGAGTGATTAGCGCGATACGATCTGATTTTTTCATTAATGTTCTCCTTATTAAAAATGTTAAATGATCTTGCGGTTATTTTCCATTACATAAGCGGATGCAGTTGTTTTGGAAGCGCTTGTCCGCTGAGCCAGGCCCGTACAGTTTGCGTAAACAGATCCGGCGCGGTCATGTTCCAGTTATGTTCCTCAGCCAGCGACATCTTACCATCATGCACAACTTGATATGCCTGCGCCGCAGGGATGACAGCCGCAAGGTCACGGGCGGATTGATGCATGGCCGGATATTCCTTTTTTCCAACGACGATCAGCGTGGGCGCCTTGACCTGCTCCAACCCGTGCGGCAGGCGGAAGCGTTGATTTTCGATCATCAGGTTCGTGAACCCAGATTCCGTTAATTCCTTGAAGGATGTACTGAACTGCGGGTAATATTTATCAGGAACGCCGGCCGCGTATTTCATATTCAAACGGATCCACCAATCGCTATTCTTGAATGGCGTGACCGATAAACGATAGGTCAGGCCGATCAGTCCCGGCGTCATCAATTTTGCGCCAGGAAGCGGGCGGACCAATGCACTGCTGAGCACAGCATGATCGACCAGTTCAGGCGCGGATGCCAGCAATGCGACCGCCACCTGCGCGCCCTCCGACAAGCCGACCACGTGAGCCTTTCCATGATGCGCCCGCGTTCGGATCAATTCGGCAATTTGCGCGGCACTATCTTGAATACGAAAAGGTTTTTCATTCACGCTGCGCCCCTGTTCGGGCAGGTCTGGAACAAGGCAGTGATATTCGTCAAGCTGTTCAATTTGCGGCTGCCACATCCAGCCAGCCCCGCCGCCACCATGCAAAAAAATAATTGTCGGAGCGGAGGCTGAGCCAGTTTCTTCTACATAAAGCGCCATGGAATTTTTGTCCTTTCTTATATAACATCAGATGATAGTCATCTTTCATCTTTATTTTTTCCTCGCTCAACTTCGCTTGTGAGACGATCTGCCTCTTGCGCGGTATGCGCGGACTTAAGACTCTTATACAAACCAAACGCTTTTTATATACGAATTCCTTGTCAACTACAGGCTTATGTGTAACAATATAGTCGCTCCACTCAGGGTGCCCCCCTCACCTTGGTGGAGTATTTTATTTCCCTTTCACAATCCCAATTTCTTCCTGACTCAACCCATATATCATCCCCGAAGCGTAGCGAGTGGAGCAGCCCATAGATGAGTTATCAATGGACTTATCCACTGATAACTCATAACTTATTTCTTATTCACAGCCTTTCCCCCTACTTCCCATACCTCTTGCGTATTTCCGGCAGGAAATAATCATCGAAGAATTTATCCACGTCGTAATCGGGCTTCCAATCCCAATCGGCGCGGGCGAGGGAGTCGTCCACATCTTCGGGCCATGAGTCCACGATGCCCTGTCGGCGCGGATTTGCATCAAAGGTGATCTTCGCATCCGGGAAAGCCTTCAAGGCGCGCTGGCGGAATTCCTCGGCGGTGATGGCGAAGGCGGCAATGTTATAGACATTACTGGATAATTTCTCGCGCGGCACATCCATCAGCATCAACAGGGACTTGATCGCATCCGGCATGGCCATGAAGGAGATCTTTGAATCGGCGCGCACGAAACACGAATACGGTTTGCCCTGTGCTGCGGCGTGGAGCATCTCCGGGCCGTAGTCACTGGTTCCGCCGCTGGGCAATGTAAAGGCGCTGATCAGCCCGGGGAAGCGGATCGCCCGAAAGTCCGGCATGACCGGCGGGTTCGCATCCAAATGTTTTTGGCCGTAATATTTTCCGTAATACATCCCCAATTTTTCACAATACAATTTATTGCATCCGTACATCGTGTGCGGCATGTTCCAGTCATCTTCCCTGACCGCGCCCGCCTTATTTTTTTCTTCAACGCTGGGCATCCCATACGCGGCAATGGAACTGGGGAAGATGAACTTGACCGCCTTGCCGTATTTTTCTGAACGATACGCCGCCAACATTAGCAGCTGCATCGTGCCTTCCACATTAATGCGGTGCGCCTCTTCTGTGGCAACCTCCGCCTTGGAGGAAAGCGATGCCGCCAGATGAAAGATAATATCGAAATCGTAATCGTAAAAAGTTTTGATCTTGTAAACCAGATCCCCCTGCACATGTTCCGCTGAAAGGTTTTTGATCGAATCCGGCAGCGGCATAAAATCCGCGGTCACGATCCGATATCCGCCCCGCTTTGCCAACCCCTGCACCAACGCCTGACCAATTTCACCGCACGCGCCGGTCACAAGCACTTGCTTTTCGCTCATGTTCGCTCCTTGTATGCTAGAATAATGTCAATCAATTTTACGACACAATCCATGAAATCCTGTCATCAAACACGCATGATATTTCTTATGTCGCTGCGATTCTACTTCGCCCTCGCAATGACATTGTTGATCGCATCCTGCTCCGCCTTTGAACCGATCATCATCACGCCCATCGTCACCCCCGCGACAGAGACGCCGCTTCCGACTGCGACCATAGACTGGTTCCCCCCTTCAGCCACTCCGACCTTTCAGGTTTTTCCCACCACTACCCCGCCCCCAGACATGCGCCCCGGCCTCGGCTCGATTGTGGTCACTGACGATTTCTCCGACCCAACGCTGTGGGATGTCCCCAAATCGAATCAAGCCAGGGCGATCATGGAGGATAATCACCTCACACTCGCGGCGCAAAGCGGCGTGTACATGACCAGCCTGCGCACTGACCTGCTCCTGAAAGATCATTACGCCGAGATCACCGCGCGCCCAAGCCTGTGCCGCGGCGAGGATTCTTATGGCATATTGGTGCGCGCCAGCTCAGTTTATTATTACCGCTTCGGGTTATCCTGCAATGGCACCATTTACATGGACAGGCTCAGCGCCGGGACAAAACTCACCATGCAAAAGCCCATTCCCAGCGGAGATGCTCCCCCGGGCGCACCCGGCGAAGTCCGCATTGGCATCTGGGCGGTCGGCTCGGAGATGCGTTTCTTCCTGAATGACCGCTATCAATTCAGCATCCGCGAACCCAGCTATCCAAGCGGAACGATCGGCGTCTTTGTCACATCCTCCGCGGATACCCCGGTGATCGTCTCGTTCTCTGATCTGACCATTCAAAAAGTGGATTATGTTCTGCCAACCAAAACTCCGCTGCCGTAATTAACTCTGGACTCGGACAGCTTGCTGTCCGAATGTTTAAACAAAACACATTGCTATTATTACGTCCATCAGCAAGCTGATGGACTCCAGAATCATGCAAAACTCTTCGCACCTCATCCGACTCCCTTACACCCCTGACCTGACCGAAGGAGGCATCGCGTACGCGCTGCGGACTCTGTCAAATTCATTCGAGCGCAGCGGAGTAAAACCCTATGACCGCATCCGCCGGGTGGTGGCAGAAGCGGCAGTGGAACTGGCATTTCGGCGTTATCTTTCCCAGCAGGAAATCCCATTTGATGTGATCGGCACCTCTCCATTCACGGATCCCGATAAATATAATGTCTCATTAGGCGGGCATCGCTGTGACATCAAATCCTTTCTCATCTCGCATCGTGACCAGATCGCGCAAATACGGACTGACCCATCTGTCATTTTGAACGCGCCCGCGCTGGTGCCGTCTGACCATCACAACATGGACGGTTACACAGACCATGATTTATATCTATTTGCCCCCCCCCCGGCTTGACCGCCGCACACGACTTAAAGGGGCGAGACGAACCAGCCGCATTCCCGGCCCCCCCCCCCCCCCGGCGGGGGGCGCCACCCGCCCCACTGGAATCCGTGGGCGCATTGGTCTTGAAATCTGAATCAGATGCAGACACGCTGGTCGAAGTCAGCGGGCAGGATGAGGCGCGGAGATTTTCGACACGGGTGGTACATCTGCCGGCGCAGAAGCGTGTCACATTCGAAAATCCATTTTATTCAGTTACATCCATCCACATCAAAAATATGCCCACAGCACGATTGGGAATCCACAGCGCTGTGTATAAAGAAGCGCATATCATTTCACCTTTAGAGTGGGGAAATATTTGGGTATACGGTATGGACATCACCCTGGCGGGCTATATCTCACGCGCAGAGTTTCGTCAGCGCGCAAGATTGGTCCCGTCGAATTCGCGTGTGTTCCAATACGATCATACAAAGACAAAAAACCTGGCTATGACAGTTTCAAATTTAAATCCCTGCAGGATCTTTTTACGCGCGTGCGGGAATGGAAGCCATGAAAATTGCCCAATAATTGACCATAATTTTCCACCTTGTTTATCCGTTTTTAAGGTAATATTATCAATATAGAACATGGAATCTACAAAACAAGCACCTATTTCAAAACCTGCGCGCCGGCCACACAGAGTGAATGCGATTACCGCCACGCTCGGTATTGCGGTCCTGCTGGCGACTCTCTTTACCGCCTGGACTCCAAATTCCCTGCTGGCAAGCAATTTGCAAAACCAACTTAATTTGATCCTCACGCCGCAAGCCGAGGAATCCAGCCCGATCGTCACTCCCCGTCCGCAATTACGGGTCGGCATTGTCGCCGGTCACAGCGGCAATGATTCCGGCGCGGTCTGCACAGACGCGAACGGCCAGACGGATCTCACAGAGGCGGATGTGAATCTGGCGATCGCACAGATCGTTAAGGCGAACCTGGTGGCCGCGGGCTTTCAAGTGGACTTGCTTAATGAATTTGACACACGCCTGAACGGTTACCGCGCAGTGGCGCTGATCTCCATTCATAATGACTCCTGCCAGTATGTTAACGATGAAGCCACCGGCTTCAAAATCGCCTCTTCAATGGAGACGCGCGATGTGAACCGCGCGCAGCGCCTGACCACCTGCATGGTGGATCGATATCAAAACACCACAGGATTAACTTTCCATGCCGGCAGCATCACAAATGATATGACCCAATATCATGCCTTCTCTGAAATAGATCCGAACACGATCACGGCCATTATTGAAACCGGCTTCTTATATCTTGATCGTGAGATCCTGACCCAGGAAACAGGCCGTGTGGCTGAAGGCGTCACGAAAGGTATTTTGTGCTTTATAAATAACGAAAACGTACAGCCAACTCCGATCCCCACTTTTTCTCCATGAACATATCAAGCACCGTTCGGACAGCCTTGATCGTCACATTGATCTGCGCGGTGGTCGCGTTCGCGGCATGGACGGCGACTTCTTCGCCTGTGATGGGCTACAACAACGCGCCGACTCCCACGCATTCAAATCCGTTCGCCCTGGCGCGGATCGCCAAACCCACCTACACCGCATCGCCGACTGTAATGCCTTCCCCAACTCCACAGCCAACCAACACACCTGAGCCGTCGGTCTTCGCGGAGATCGTGTCAGATTCATCCGGCGCGATCTCTTATTCAGGTCCAAACCAACCCGCGCCATCCAACCCCACATACAGCGGCAATAAATATATTCTGGTTGACATCTCGGAACAGCACATGTATGTATATGAAGGCGACGCGCTGGTCTACAGCTTTGTCGCATCCACCGGCATGAACAATGCCACGCGCGTGGGAACCTTCAGTGTGCTTGACAAGATCCCCAGCGCGTACGGCTCCACCTGGGATATCTGGATGCCGAACTGGCTTGGTATTTACTATTCCGGTCATTTGGAAAACGGGATTCACGCCCTGCCGATCCTGCCGAACGGCGCAACTTTGTGGGAAGGATATTTGGGTGTACCGGTCTCTTACGGATGTGTTGTACTTGGCACGTACGAATCACAATTACTCTATGAGTGGGCTGAGGTAGGCACGCCCGTGGAAATTCAATGGTGAAAAATTAGCAACACGCTTGTATGTATCTGCCTGTTTACTTGTATCGCGTAAATATAAACGAAGGTGACCCATGAATGATCGTTTTGTCGAATCCCGTGAAGCTTTATCGTATGCGCGCGAAGCCTTGAAAAATGGCGCCATGGCGGAAGCGCGCCAATGGGCGGAACGTTCCGCGGAACTCGCGCCTCAAAGCGAAGACCCGTGGTTGATCCTGGCGGCGGTTGCCAGTCCGCGTGAAAGTGTGGAGTACATCCGCAAAGCGCTGGAGTTAAGCCCGGACAGTCTGCGCGCTAAAAAAGGCATGGAATGGGCGCTGCAAAGATTAGGCGAGACTCCGGGCACCAACGCAGCCGCCCCCGAAGAAAAACCGAAAGCTCAAGAAAAAAAGTCCCCTGCGAAAAACACAAAGAAGCGAAGCTCGCTTTTGCCCATCCTGCTGGGGTTGACTGGACTTGCAGTACTCGTGTTCGCGGCGTGGTCGGCGGTGAATTCCCCGGTGCTCGCATCCATATTAAATGTTTTCGCTTCCGCGCCGGCTTCGCAGCCGGCTGAGAGACAGCCTTTCGCTCAAGTGGACATTGCCAAGCCGAGCGCCGAAAATACACTGGTTGCTCAGATCGTTAAGCCAACTGCGACCAGAACAGCCATTGCAACGCCGAACAGTGACAGCGACCGCCCAGCCAGAGGTCGCGGGTGTCATCATTGATCCTACAGCTACTCAAAAACCCGTTGCCGCAATTCCTACCAGCACAAAGACCGTTGAAGTTGTTGTGATCCCTGCCGATACCGCGACTGTGGACCCCGCTGTCCTCCCAACCAACACGATCAGTGCAGATTCATCCACAGCCACGCCTGAGGCGACCAGCGTGCCCGGTGTCGTGCTTGCCGAGATCGTAGTGGATACTCCGACACCTGAAGGAGCCGCTGCACCCGTTGAGTCGACGGAGGTTCCCATCAGCTATGGGAATGGCGAACATTGGATCGATGTTGATCTGTCGCAGCAGCGTGTGTACGCCTATGAAGGTGACACCATCGTTAATTCTTTCCTTGTTTCGACAGGCACCTGGCAAACCCCGACCGTGACCGGCAGATACAATATCTGGATCAAATTGCGTTCGACCACCATGTCTGGTCCCGGATATTATTTAACGAATGTTCCATTCACGATGTATTTCTATAAAGGCTATGGACTGCACGGCACATACTGGCATAATAATTTCGGCACGCCCATGAGTCATGGCTGTGTCAACCTCGCCACCCCGGACGCGGAATGGTTGTACAACTTCTCATCGGTCGGCACAGTGGTGAATGTGCATTATTAAAAATAGCAGACAGGTAAACAAGTAAGCAGGTTTGTAATTGAACAATGTATCACGGCGTGACTTTTTAAAATTGAGCGGGATCGGGCTGGCAGGTTTACTTGTCCCTCCGCTCAATTTTCATTTTGACGATCCCTTCGCCGCCCAGCAGGGACGTGTCACCACACGCACCGTCTGGATGTTCGACCGGCCATCTGTGAAAGCCGCGCCGGTCAGACTATGTCAGCGAGATACTCTCCTAAGCATCACCAACACAGCCGTCAGCGATGATGAAGAGGCGCATAACCGCGTTTGGTATGAAGTCGGTTCAGAAGGCTTTTTATATTCCGGGAATATTCAGCCCGTCCGCACGATCTTGAACACGCCGAGCATGGATATTCCAAAGCAGGGGCTTCTCGCAGAGATCAGCGTGCCATATACAGATGCGCATGAAAGCGCGGACAGAACCTCGCCAGCCGCATATCGCATGTATTATGAAACCACACACTGGATAAAATCAATAAGCACCGCGCAGGATGGTCAGGTGTGGTATCAGATCCGCGACGATAAATTCGACAAATCTTATTACGCGCGCGCAGAACATCTCCGCATTATGACGGAAGAGGAACTTGCGCCGATCAGCCCGGAAATTCCCAGCCGTGAAAAAAAGATCATGGTGCGTCTTGGCGAGCAGATCGTGATCGCCTACGAAAATAATCTGCCTGTGTTTGTATCGCCTGTATCCACCGGCGGAATTTTGCGGGTGGGCACCTACACCACGCCGCAAGGCTCGTTCGTCACGTATTACAAACGTCCCTCCCGCCACATGGCTGCCGGCGATCTCGCCTCCAGCGGATTCGACCTGCCCGGTGTGCCGTGGGTGCAATACATTACCAAAGGCGGTATTTCATTCCACGGCACTTTCTGGCATAATGATTTCGGACGCCCACGTTCGCATGGCTGTATCAACATGTCTTCGCAAGCCGCGAAATGGCTCTACCGCTGGACTTCCCCGCAGGTCTCTCTTAATAAAGAGTTCGCTTACGGTTCCCGCGGAACCAATGTAGAGATCGTAGTGTAAGAATATGGATGTGAAGGAACGTCCTCTTAACCAATGATAAAAAATATACAACTCTCCCGCCGCGACTTTTTAAAAATATCCGCCTCGGGCGCGCTTGCGTTTGTCCTGTCCGAAATGGGCTTTGACCGCGCCCTGGCCGCTCCGCCCGCCTCGCAGGGACGCATCACCTGGAGCGGCATTCCGCTTTATGACGCGCCAACCTTCAAGGCAAATGAACTGCATCTCTTTGGCATAGACAAGGTCATTTCGCTTAAAGCCGAAGTGCAGGGCGATGAAAGTTTTGGCAATTCGTTCAATAGAATTTGGTATGAAGTGGATGGCGGCGGATATGTGTTCTCCGGCGGCATTCAGCCCGTCGAGACCAATTATCAAAAAGCCGTTTACGAGATCCCTGAAGCGGGTCAACTGGGGGAGATCTGCGTACCCATGAGTCTCACGCATCTCGCGCCATACACCTATGCCAAAAATGGACACCGCCTATATTACGGTTCCACACATTGGATAAAAAGAGTTGTCGTAACGCGCGAAGAGAAAAGCGTCTGGTACGAAATATTTGATGATGAACTTAAGAAATCCTTTTACGTTCCATCCTTTAATATGCGCCTCATCCCTGACGATGAACTGACCATGCTTTCTCCGCAAGTTCCCGCCGCTGACAAATTGATCCACATCGATATCGCCACCCAAATGGTCACAGCCTTTGAAGGCGAGAAGATGGTACTTAGCGCGCGCTGTTCCAGCGGACAACGAGGGACGGATACGCCCAAAGGTGAGTTCAGTACCTTCCATAAATGGCCGTCCAGGCACATGACCAATCAGGGTGACGCGGTTCAGAATGTTTACAACCTGCCCGGCGTGCCCTGGTGCTCGTTCTTTACGGGTATGGGACACGCGATCCACGGCACCTATTGGCACAATGATTATGGCCGTCCGCGCAGTCATGGCTGCATCAATCTGCCGTCAGAACTATCCAAATGGATCTATCGCTGGAGCAATCCGCTCGTCCCGCCCGAAGAAGATTATTTGAATCTGCCCGGCGCAGGGACGCGCGTCCTCGTCGTATAATACACTTCAGACTTAAAAATCATAAGGAGAGTATCAATGAATACATCTTTTCTATCCAATCAGTATGTGCTCAAGCGCCAGGTGTTCGCGTTGGCCGGCAAGTTCCGTGTTTACGATTCAAGCGGAAAACTCATGCTATTCAGCGAACAGAAAATGTTCAAACTGCGTGAAGATATCCGCGTGTTTTCAGATGAAAGCAAAGCGCAGGAAGTGTTGATGATCAAAGCGCGTCAGATCATTGATTTCTCCGCCGCTTATGATGTTGTTGACAGCACTACAGGCCAAAAAGTTGGCGCATTGCGCCGCAAGGGTCTGGCCTCCATGCTGCGTGACGAATGGGAGATCCTCGATGTCAATGACAGCGTGATCGGTTCATTATTTGAAGACAGCATGGGGCTGGCGTTGTTACGCCGTTTCCTCAGCAACCTCGTCCCGCAGAACTATGACATCACCATGGGCGCTGACCGCGTGGCCGATCTCAAACAGAACTTCAATCCCTTCACGTATGAATTGAATTTGGATTTCAGCATGGACATCAACAAGCGCCTGGACCGCCGCCTGGGAATTGCCGCCGGAATCCTATTAGCCGCGGTTGAAGGAAGACAGAGCTAATTCTTCGTCATTGCGAGGAGCGCTCTCCCTAGCACCGCCCTCGCAACGACATAAAAATTATCATGCCAAATCAACCCCTCTTTGCCGGACTTGTAATAGACGAATTAGGCCGTTCTGCGGAATCATCGCTGATCGGGAATGAGCCATGTTATGTGGTGGATGATTCAGGATTCCGCCGCCACATCCCCGCCGAACAAGTGGACCGCGCCGTGCTGGCTCAAATGGCGGAAATGATGAAAGGCAGTGAAGACCTTCTATCGGAGCAAACCGCAAAAATGCTCGGACAGGACGATCCCTTCTCCAGGGCGATCATTGAGCAGCAGCTCAAGAATATTGACAAGCAATTTGACACGCTCATGAAAACAGGTATTCCGGAAGATATGCGCGCTTATCTTGGCATGATGGGATTCAAAGTAATTATCAATTATCACGGCGAGATCATACGGGTGGAACAACCAGGCCGCGCAAGCGATAATGAAGGCGATGGCGAATAAAAGAAAAACTTCGGGTTCAAGAACCCGAAGTTTTTTATATCTTCTCGACAACCCAGAAATGTGAAAGCCCAAACCACTTCAACGGGGTGGCTTCAAGGAATTGCAGGATCGCCCGCAGAAATTTTCCCAGGGCGCCAAAGCGTGCAATGATATTGTCGTACGCGCCAAATATAATTGTGCGTTCAATAAATTTAACAGGCAGTCCTTCAAATAGTTTTTGCATGGCGCGTTTTGAATACACCCGTACGTGCGGCGCAAGTTTGTTCCGCAGGGTGCGCGGCAGATAATTCACGAACAACTTGTTCCCAAAAAAATATTTCCCCTTCCAAAAAATTCCATGTGTTTCATAAGGGTACCCAAGGTTGGGACAAAAGATCACGGCGCGCCCGCCGTGTTTGAGTAAGCGGACCATCTCACAGATCGCGGCGCGGTCATCCTGAACGTGTTCGATCACCTCATGGCTGAGGATCAGGTCAAAAGTCGAAGAGGGAAGCGGGATGAATTCACCAGCGGCATTGATGATCCTGTCAGATTTGATCCGCGCTTCAACAGCGCGCTCCAGATCATATTCCAATCCGATCACTTTCGCGCCGAGGCCTGTCAGCTTCTCCACGTACATTCCCACCCCGCAGCCGTTTTCAAGCACCAACCCGCCGAGGCGGTCTTCCGCGGCGCGCACGATCATATCAAGCCGCCGCTGCTGACCCGCGCGCCAAACATAAGATGGTTCACCGCGCAATGCGGCTTTTTGCATATCTCTTTCAATCATAATTGCGATTATACCTTGCGCCTTCCCCCCCTCTATGCTAAAATCTCGGGCGCACGGAAAACCCCATAAAGAAGACATCGAAAAGTGGGTATCCCCCACTTTTTTGCTTGTATATAGACAGACAGGAGCGATGGAGTAAGTAGTATGCCAAAAAACGAGTTCGCCTTAGCTTTCAATGAAGTGCTGGAAGAAAAACAACTGGCCAAGGATATTGTTGTTTCTGCGATCGAATCAGCAATGGTCTCTGCCTATCGCCGCGCTGTCAGCGCATCCACAGCGCAGCACGTGGAAGCCAAACTTGACCCGGATACCGGTTTGGTCACAGTGTATGCCGAGAAGGAAGTAGTTGAAGACAACGTTGTTGATGACCGCACTGAAGTGTTATTGGAAGTTGCCCGCAAAGTCAACCCCGAAGTCCAGCTAGGCGACATGATCGTTGTTGAGACCACGCCCGCTGACTTTGGCCGCGTGGCCGCTCAGACCGCCCGTCAGGTGATCCAGCAGCGCATCCGCGAGGCTGAACGTTCCAATCAAATGCAATACTTCGAGCGTCAGGTCGGCGAGATCGTCTCTGGTCTGGTGCAAGCCTCCAACGCGCAGAGCGCAACCATTGGTCTTGATATGAAGGCCGAAGGCGTGATGCCCAACAATCAAAAGATCCCCGGCGAAAGACTCAAATTACACGACCGAATTCGCGCCGTGGTCATGGAAGTCAAAGATGGTACGCGTGGTCCGCAGATCGTGCTCTCACGCGCACATCGCAATTTCCTGCGACGCCTGCTTGAGAACGAAGTCCCTGAGATCTATCACGGCATTGTCGAGATCCGCGCCATTGCGCGTGAGCCCGGCGCCCGCGCGAAAGTAGCAGTCTCCGCGACGCAGGCTGGTATTGATCCAGTCGGCGCATGCGTTGGCATCAAAGGCGTGCGTATTCAAGCCATCGTCAAAGAATTGCACGATGAAAAAATCGATATCATCCAATGGGATCAAGACCCCATTATTTATATCTCCAAAGCCATCAGCCCGGCGCGTGTGAACGGCGTGTATCTTGTTGATAATGAAGGCGCGCGCACCGCGACTGTCGTGGTGGGCGAAGACCAATTGAGTCTCGCCATTGGGCGCGATGGACAGAATGCCCGTCTCGCCGCGAAATTGACGGGCTGGCGCATTGATATCAAGTCTTTGACCGAAGCCTCCAGCGATTCATTAAAGAAATTACAAAGCAATGCCGAACTGGCCGCATTGATCCCTGCTGCCGTGGAAGTTATTCCACAGGTTCAGGAAATTCTCGCAAAGAAAGCTGAGAATCGCCCGATCATGCCGGAAGAATACACGCTGTTGGGTCAGTTCGTGGACCGCGTTGAACGCCGCACGATCCAGATCAAGGAAGAAGCCGCCCGCGTGGAGGAAGCCCGCACTACTGCCGCGCGCGCAGACATCCCGACTGCCGCATTCACCATGCCTCTCGATCAAGCTGGTATCAAGGAACATATCTTCAACATTCTGACCGAAGCCGGATTTGAGACCGTCGGCGGTTTGATGTTTACGCTCAAGACAGATCCCAATAAGGTGCTTGGGCTGGCAGGCGTGGGTTCGAAGGCGTTACAAAATATTGAAGAATCCCTCGCTGCGCTCACCTTCCCTGAACCTGAGCCTGAACCAGTGAAGGTGGAAGTTCCTGTCACTGCGGAAGCCGTGGCAGTTGTTGCTGCCACCGAACCTGTTGTAGTGGAAGAAATCCCGCTCGAGAAGAAACAGCTTGAAGGGAAGAAAGACGCAAAGAAAGTCGTCGAAGAAGAGGAAGAGAATGCCAAGGACGGCGTCTCGCTCGACGAATTGTTCAAGATGAAGCCTGAGATATTCCAAACCACAACAACCGACGATGACGCCGATAAGAAGAAAGCCGCCGGTAAGAAAGGCAAGAAGAAAGGCGTTGAATTGGAATTTGACGAAGGCCTCGGCGCGGTTGTTGGACGCAAGAAACATAAACGCGGCGACGATGTCGTCGGCGAAGATTGGGAATAACTTATCCCTCGGGATAATTTGAAGGTGAAGAAGAAACCTGTCCAGCGCGTTAAACATGTACCCCAACGGACCTGCGTGGGATGCCGCGAAGTTTTGCCGAAAAGGCAAATGGTGCGGGTCGTGCGCACGGCTGAAGGGGTACAAGTGGACCCAACCGGCAAACTGGCTGGAAGAGGTGCTTATTTACACGATCGCCGCGAATGTTGGGTGCGCGGTTTGAGGGGAGCTTTGGCGAATGCGCTCAAAGCGGAATTGAGCGCGGAAGACCGCGTTCAATTGGAAAATTTTATTAATACTCTGCCCGCAGAGACCAATAAGGTAAGTCATGTGAACGAATAGCCGCTCGGTCACTCGTCACTTACCGGGGAATTGGGAGCCGCGAATATTGAACCATGATATTTGCAAATTAGAAGGAGGTGGCCGATGAGCACTACCGTTACCAAACTTGAATTGCCCGCCAGCATTGTGATCCGTGATCTGGCGCTGAAGATCGAAAAAAGCCCGATTGACCTGATCAAAAAATTGATGTCGAATGGTGTGATGGCAACCATTAATCAGACTGTGGATTTTGACACAGCCGCGATCGTGGTTGGGGAGTACGGATTCGAAGCCGTGCTCGAAGCATCAGAAGAAGATACCAAGGTGGAGACCGGGGAAGTTCCGCTCTGGCGTCAGATGATCGCGGGAGAAAACGCTTCGCTCTTAAAGCCCCGCCCACCCGTAGTCACCATCCTCGGTCATGTCGATCACGGCAAGACCAGCCTCCTGGATGCCATTCGTCAAACCGAAGTCGCTGCCGGCGAAGCCGGTGGTATTACCCAGCATATCGGCGCGTATCAAGTTGAAAAGAAGGGACGTCTGATCACGTTCCTAGATACCCCCGGCCATGCAGCGTTCACACAAATGCGCGCGCGCGGCGCTCAGGGCGCGGATATTGTCGTGCTCGTTGTCGCGGCGGATGACGGTGTCATGCCGCAAACACGCGAAGCCATCGCACACGCAAAAGCCGCGCGTGTCCCATTGATGGTCGCATTAAACAAAGTTGACAAAGCCAACGCCAATCCAGATCGTGTCAAACAGCAGCTTGCCGAACTCGAACTCGTCCCCGACGAATGGGGCGGCAATACCATGGTGGTCCCTGTTTCAGCCAAGCAAAAACAAGGCATTGACGATCTGCTCGAAGGAATTCTGCTCGTGGCAGACAGCAATGTCATCAAAGCTAACCCCGGCGGAAAAGTCATCGGCACGGTCATTGAAGCCGAGTTGGACAAATCCAAAGGCGTGATGGCCACCCTGCTGGTTCAGAATGGAACGCTCGAGGCCGGTGACATTGTCGTGGCAGGAACTTCCTACGGGAAACTGCGCGCCATCACCGACCACAAAGGCAAACCGATCAAGAAAGCCGGTCCATCCACGCCGGTAGCTGTGATGGGATTAAGCGGCATGCCCTCCGCTGGAGATATCTTCCAGGTCGTGGCTTCTGAAAAAGAGGCGCGCGCCATCGTTGCGGAACGCAGCGACGCCGCCAAGACCCTTTCGCAGACCAAGAAGAAAGTTTCGCTCGAAGACCTGTTCGCCAATGTACAGGCTGGCGAAGCCAAGGGGCTCAACCTTATTATCAAAGCGGACGTTCAGGGTTCACTGGACCCGATCGTCAATGAATTGAACAAACTCGGCGAAGGCGAGATCGGATTACATATCCTGCACGCTGAGACCGGTAATATCGGCAACAACGACGTAATGCTCGCTTCTGCATCGAAAGCCATTATCATTGGCTTCAACGTTCAAGCGGATGTGGATGGCCGCCGTCTCGCTGAGAAGGAAGGCGTGGATATCCGCCTGTACGAGATCATCTACCGCATGACCGAAGACATTGAGAAGGCGCTCAATGGTATGCTTGAACCCAAACTCGTGGAAAGAGTTGTCGGACGCGCGCAGGTATTGGTCGCATTCGCCGCTTCCAAGTTTGGCAAGGTCGCCGGCTGCAAAGTGACCGAAGGCGAGCTAAGACGCGGCGCGCGCGTGCGTCTCTACCGCGGCGCGGACATGATCTACGAAGGCGACCTCTCTTCCCTGCGCCATGAGAAGGAAGATGTAAAGGAAATGCGCACGGGTTTTGAATGCGGTGTAGGTTTCAAGAACTTCAACGATATCGAACCCGGCGATCAATTGGTTTGTTATGTGGTTGAAAATTCGTAATTAAATGTCGTTGCGAGCGCTTCGCGCGAAGCAACGTCGCAAAGAACGCTCCTCGCAATGACATAAGTGAGTAATACATGCCAACAGGAATTCGTTTACACCGCATCCAGGACCGTGTTCGTCAGGAACTTTCGCAGATGTTGATCCGCGAGACTAATGATCCGCGCCTGAAGAACATCTTCGTTAACGATGTGAAAATAGACAAAGAACTCGCCTTCGCGCATATCTTTGTCTCTGCCGTCGAGGGCGCTTCGCGTTCCGCCGAGATCCTCGAAGGGCTTGAGTCCGCCTCTGGTTTCTTTAGGAGGGCGCTCGCGGCGCGAGTTGAATTGCGCGCCTTTCCCAGATTAAAATTCCACTGGGACCCCACGCCGGAGAACGCCGACCACATTGAGAAGGTTCTGGCTGGGTTAAGAGAAAAGAAATAATTTATAGGGGGTGTGTCCAAAACGCACCCCCTATTTTTATTAATCGTTTAGGAGGATGGAAATAAGTGAACAACCAAATTATAGGGGAAATAAAAAATAGATTGGATGCGGCACAAAATATTGTGATCGCTTCGCATGTTCGACCGGACGGCGACGCGATTGGAGCGCTGCTTGGACTGGGGTTGGCCTTGCGCGACGCAGGCAAAGCCGTGCAAATGATCCTGGCAGATGGAGTACCATCTTCGTTCAAATACCTTGAAGGCAGCGAACTCATCAAGAAAACCCCAACAGAAGCTCATGATACATTCATCACAGTCGACTGCGCGGACTTCAAACGAACGGGGAAGTTGTTTGAAAGTTTTGGCGAGCCTGACATCAATATTGACCATCACAAAACGAACGAAAATTTTGGAAAATTAAATCTCATCGAAGCCGAAGAGGTTGCCACATCTGCGATCCTGACCACACACCTGCCAGAATGGGGATTGAAGATCACCAAACCCATCGCCGCGGCTCTTTTAACCGGCATCATCACAGACACGCTTGGCTTCCGCACATCCAACATCACGCCGCAAGCGCTTCGACAAGCCGCGACTCTCATGGAAACAGGCGTGGACATGCCCGAAATATATATGCATGCACTAGTCAGAAAAACATATCCAGCTGCACGCTATTGGGGAGCGGGCCTCTCCAGCCTGCAAAGCAAACATGGAATTGTTTGGGGCACTTTGAACCTATCAGACCGCAAAGCCGCGGGATATGGCGGCAATGACGACGCAGACCTGATCAACATGATCTCAGCCATTGACGGGAACAAAGTCGGAATGGTCTTCGTCGAACAAAGTGACAACCATGTCAAGATCTCATGGCGCGCACTGGAAACCGGCGTGGATGTCTCCCAGGTGGCAAAACACTTTAAAGGCGGTGGTCATGCCGCAGCAGCCGGAGCAGACATCGAGGGCGGCCTGATCGAAGTCCAGCAGGAAGTTTTGAAAAAGACTCGCGAAATGTTAAATCTAAAATAAGAATTACATAATCTCATTGTAAAATAAGATAAATGTGTCATAATTACTCAGAGGAAAATCTAAGGAGGAATGCAAAATGAATAGTCAGGATATTAAGAACGCCATCTCGGGCGCACTAGTTGTTGATAAACCTGTCGGTATGACGTCGCATGACGTGGTGCAGGCTATCCGCAATGGAACGAACCTGCGCCGCGCCGGTCACACCGGCACACTGGACCCGCGCGCTTCCGGCGTGCTCGTCATCCTTGTTGGTCCCGCTGTGCGCTTAAGCGAGTACGTCTCGGCTTCCGATAAACGATATCAAGCCATTATTAGATTGGGCAGCTCCACGGACACATTTGATGCAGAAGGTTTGGTAACGCCTACAAAAGATCCGGTCAGCGTGACGGAAGCCCAGTTCGAAGAAGCGCTCAAAACATTTGTTGGTGAGATCGAACAAACCCCGCCGCCCTATTCCGCAGTGAAAGTACAGGGACGCAAAGCCTATGAAATGGCGCGCGAGGGCGAAGAAGTGGAACTTGCGCCGCGCAAGATCACCGTGCATCACCTTGAAGTCCTCGAATGGACTCCGCCCGAAGTGGTCATTGATGTGCATTGTTCCTCCGGCACCTATGTTCGCTCGCTCGCAAACGATCTCGGCGTGATGCTTGGCTGCGGCGCGTATCTGGTCGGCCTGCGCCGCACAAAGAGCGGGCGTTTCTCGCTGCGTGATGCGGTGCCTCTGCGAAAATTGCAGGAAGCCTTCACCGCCGGCAACTGGTATCAATACCTCATCCCCGCCGCCGAAGCGCTGGGCGATTGGACCGCCGTTGAACTCAGCCCCGATGAAGTGGAAGGGGTTCGGCATGGTCATCGCGTCAAAGTTGTCGGCGAACCCACAGAAACCAAAGTGCGCGGCGTAAGCACCCAAGGCGAATTGGTCGCGCTCATGGAAATGGTCATCAACGAAGATGGCACGCGCGAATGGCAGCCCAAGAAAGTTTTCTTTACTGATTAATATGTCATTGCGAGGAGGGCGATAGCCCGCCAAAGCAATCTCCAACAGTGTGGAGATTGCTTTGGGCGAAGTGTAAGTGCGCCCTCGCAATGACATGTAGCCGCCGAAATGGCGGCTTTTTTCATCCCATGCAGCATTATTATTCGCTTGAAGAAGTTACCATAAAAAACGCCTGGCTCACAGTCGGTGTTTTTGACGGCGTGCATCGCGGGCATCGTGAGATCATCCGCAAACTCACAACAGAAGCGCATGCAAACAATGCGCCCGCTGTTCTATTAACGTTTGACCCTCACCCGGCAAATGTGCTGACCGGGCGGGATATTAAATGCCTGACCACGCCAGCGGAACGGGCTGATCTGCTTGGGGCATTGGGCGTGGACATCGTCATCACCCAGCGCTTCACCCCTGACCTGTCAACTGTCCCTGCCTACGAGTATATGTCGCGCCTGAAAGAGACGCTTGACCTCAGTCACCTGCTGATTGGTTATGACTTTGCGCTCGGCAGGAGACGCGAAGGCAGCGCAGTGCGACTGGCCGAAATTGGCAGTGAGCTGAATTACACAGTTGAGGTCA
The DNA here is from genome assembly GCF_016711665.1 of Candidatus Villigracilis saccharophilus. Taxonomy (NCBI): domain Bacteria; kingdom Bacillati; phylum Chloroflexota; class Anaerolineae; order Anaerolineales; family Candidatus Villigracilaceae; genus Candidatus Villigracilis; species Candidatus Villigracilis saccharophilus. The sequence goes on along the minus strand of NZ_JADJSO010000065.1, from coordinate 54,022 downwards.
TCCATGCCGTCAGCGACGAAAGCGGCGTGATCTCCTCCACCGAAATTCGCAAACTGGTTTCCACCGGCAATGTGACTGAAGCCGCAAAACTGCTTGGTTACAACTACAGCATGAGTGGAGAAATCATCCACGGCGCTGAACGCGGGCGCAAGATCGGATTCCCCACCGCCAATGTGAATTATCCAAAACAAAAAGTGATACCAACAAATGGCATCTACGCTTCCTGGGCATGGCTCGGTGAAGAGAAGTTCATGGCCGCCACCAATATTGGTTTCAACCCCACCTTCACACCAGAAAGACAAACCCCCAGCCTCGAAGCCTACTTCCTGGATTTTGACCGTGACATTTACGGACAGGAAGTGAAAGTTGAATTCATCTCCCGCATCCGTGATGAGTTAAAATTTGATTCAGTGGATGCATTGATCGAAAAAATCCATGAAGATGTGGACAAAACACGCGACATACTTAACAGAGCATGATCTCAAAATGCGAAACCGCTCCGGCATTATCCTGATCGAAAATAACAAACTGGCCCTCATCGAACGCCATCGCAATGGGTTACATTATTTTGCATTTCCCGGCGGCGGCATTGACGAAGGCGAGAGCCCGGAACAAGCCGCGGTCCGCGAGGCTGAAGAAGAGTTGGGCGTTGTGGTCGAGATCCAACAAAAAGCTGCCGAGGTCTTCATCAACGGAAATACACAGCATTATTTTTTAGTATACAAAATCAGCGGGGATTTTGGCACAGGCACAGGCGAGGAATATAGTGGATATAACCCCGCCTATGGAACTTATCTTCCACTATGGATACCAATAGAAAATATTTTGAGCAAAAATGTCCTGCCGCGTGAACTGGCCGAACTGGTGGTCCGCTGTAGTCAGGAAGGCTGGGCCAACAAGACAGCCCAAATATTTTCAACAAAGAAATAGGCCAAACCTCACAACACGGAACATTTCTCCTCCCATTATCGTCAATCCATTATCACGTCGACAATATTCTTTCTGGAGGAGAATATGAAAACAAAATTCAATGTCCTTGCCGTATTTATCTTATTGGGGGTTCTGATTCTCAGCGCTTGTGGAGGTGCGCCCGCCGCAACAGAAGCATTCGTTGTTGAAGCACCGCTTTCTTATGAAGAACCAGCCGCCCAAAATGCAGGTGGAGCGAATGATGTCGCAAAGGAAGCAGGCAACCAGGCGCTCCCCTCGATCTATGCCACTGCCATGCCGCCACAAGACAGCGCTCCCGGCGCCTTAGCATCCATGCATATGATCATTAAGAACGCCGAGATCAAATTGCTGGTGACCGACACCGATATCGCCATTGACCGCGCCACTCAAGTTGTAGGCGACGCGGGCGGATACATCGTCAGCTCACGGGTGTGGTCTCAACCCCATTATGATGGCAAAAATTACAAATACGCCGCCATTACCATTGGAATTCCCGTTCAGGAATTCGAGCACACACTCAGCCGCCTGCGGGGACTCTCAGTTCAGGTGTTGGACGAAAGTGCTTCCGGCGAAGACGTGACCAATCAATTCGTTGACCTGCAATCACAGTTAACCAATCTCGAAGCCACGCGCGAACGTATTAAGACGTTCCTTGACAGTGCCAAAACAGTTGACGAAGCCCTGCGAATCAACCAGGAACTTTCTGCCATAGAGTCACAGATCGAACAGATCAAAGGGCAGATGAATTACCTGGAAGACCGTTCCGCTTACTCTACGATCACCATTAACTTTGAACCTGAACTGCCCGAGTTGGAGCCCGTTGTCACCCCGACTCCGAATCCGTGGAACCCCGGTGAGACCTTCAACAACGCCAAAGAGACCGTTACCTTCGCATATCAAGGCATTGTGAACTTCCTGATCTGGCTCTTTGTAGTGCTTATCCCGATCCTTGCGCCGCCCGCGTTGATCATCTGGGGATTGTGGAAACTACTCACACGCAGATCCAGAAAGCCAACTCAATAGCATAACAACAAGCAAAAGACCGCCAGCCACAACTGACGGTCTTTCATTTTTCTTCGCTCTACGCCCGCAAAATTTGCAGAAACAATTTCCACCTAAATTTTCCTGTCATACATATAAACAAGATTATTTGGCTCATATTTCCAGCATATCGCATTACAATGGGGGAAAATCAATCGCAATTTCAACGGATTTTTCTTGACAATCTGGCTGCTTAATATAAAATCTTAAAAAAGGAAGGTGAATCCATGGAAAACAAATCTTCAAGCGAAGGGGCAAAGGAATCCAAGATCAGTCAAAATGTATTAATAGCGATCATTGGCGCGGCGACGACCATTGTTGCTGCGATTATTCCCTTTGTATTGAACCGAAACGATACCAGCCCATCCCCAACCCCAGCCCCGCTGATCATTACTGCGATTGTCACTGCCACTCCTTTGCCCATCCTGCCAACAGAAACAGTTGTTATTCCCCCCACTGAGGTGCCGTTCACCTTTACCCCAACCCTTGAGCCGCCCACGGCAACCGCTGCTGCGCAGGAAGGCATCTTTAATGGATTTCTGGCATCAGATGTCAAGGGTGTTTTCACCACAAATAAATATAAGCCCGATCAGGTCATTTATTTATTCTTTGATATCAATGATCCCTCCAATAAAAACGTTATCCGGATCGTCTGGTCGGTGGTGGATGTAAAAGGTTTTCTGCCGGGCGCCGTAAGGTCTGATATCACCGATGTTGCAACGGTAAAAAATTATAAAACATTGTCGAATCACAGTGCCAATCCATGGCCTGCCGGGAAATACAAAGTTGACTTATATTTAAACGATAATCTTCAGCAAACAATCGAATTCGAGATCATTCCCTAAAATGAGAGCCTGCCCGAGCGGCAGGCTCTTTTCTTTAACCTCCCATTAACAGACAATATTTCCTTTATGGTATATTCCCATCAATGCCTGAAACAATTCTGATCGTTGAAGATGAACTCTCTTTACAAGAGACCCTTGCCTATAACCTGAAAAAAGAAGGTTATATGGTGGAAACAGTTGGAGATGGCCGCTCCGCACTCGAAGCTGCGCGGCGATTAAAACCTGACCTGATCGTGCTGGATATCATGCTGCCCGAAATGGACGGCTTCGAAGTTGCGCGCATTCTGCGCAAGGAAATGTCCACTGCCATTTTGATGCTGACCGCGCGCGACGACGAAATTGACCGCGTGGTCGGTCTCGAAGTCGGCGCGGATGATTACATGAGCAAGCCGTTTTCGATGCGTGAGTTAATGGCGCGCGTCAAGTCACAACTTAGACGCGCGCGTTTGTTGCGCGAAGAAATGGGAAAATCAAAAGATGCCGACACGCCACACGAAAAATTAACTTTTGATAATCTTACTATTGACCTTACCCGCCGCGAGGTCACATTGAACGGTGAAGCGATACCGATAAAACCAAAAGAATATGAACTCCTGCTCTTCCTCGCCGAACACCGCCGCCAGATGCTTTCGCGCGAATTCATCCTTGAGCGTGTCTGGGGCTGGGATTTCATCGGCGATAGCCGTACTGTGGATGTACACGTCCGCTGGCTGCGCCAAAAGATCGAAGAGGATTCATCCAACCCCACCCGCATTGTGACAGTACGCGGCGGCGGATATCGGTTTGAAGGATGAAAAACAGTTGAAGGTCGAAAGCCAGGATGAATTCGTTTCAATTATTTTTTAGCATTATTTTATTTCTTGTCGCTGCGTGGTTTGCGTGGCGATATTATGATTTAAAAAAACGAGTGGATGAATACGCCCGCCTTGCACGCATTGCGCCGGAAAGACTCCCCACTGATCTGAAACAAATCGAAAATCTTTCAAATGCTGTCGCCTCGTTAAAAATTCATTTTGAAAATCAACTTTCGACATTGAACTCAGAAAATGCGCGTCTCTCCACTGTGCTTGAACAGCTCACCGATGGAGTGATCATTGTCGATGCAAATGGACTGATCCAGTTTGCGAACCCAGCCGCGCAAAAACTCTTTGAAATTTCAAACGCGCCTGGCCACAGTGTCACCGAAGTTGTACGCAACCATCAACTCGTGGACGCGTGGCGGCGTTGTCAGCAAACCAATGAGATGCAAAGCGAGTCGGTTGAACTGCCCGCCCGCCATCAATTTTTGCAGTTGATCGCCATCCCTGATACCCATGCGAGCGGAAGCCTGCTGCTGGTGCAGGATCTGACCCGCGTACGCAGGCTCGAAACTGTGCGGCGGGATTTCATCTCAAATGTTTCGCATGAACTGCGGACTCCGCTCGCCTCACTTAAAGCATTAACTGAGACATTACAAAGCGGCGCTCTATCGGACCCGGAAGCAGGTCCGCGTTTCCTGGGCAGGATCAGCACTGAAGTGGACGCGCTGACGCAGATGGCACAAGAATTGCTTGACCTCTCGCGCATTGAGTCAGGTCAGGTGGAATTGATCCTCGCGCCGCTGGCGCCCAAGAGTTTGATCACATCTGCCACCGACCGCATGAGAATGCAGGCTGAACGCGCAGGGCTGAAGTTGTCGATCAAGTGTGAGGATGGTCTGCCAAATATCCGCGCGGATAAATCACGGCTGGAGCAGGTGCTGGTGAATCTGATCCATAACGCGGTCAAGTTCACAAAGCCCGGGGGAGATATTTCTCTCGAAACTGAATCAGTTACCGGCGGCGTGCGATTCGCTGTGCGGGATTCGGGAGTCGGTATCCCAGCGGAGAGTCTCACCCGTATCTTTGAAAGATTCTACAGAGTCGACAAATCCCGCACAGGTTCAGGTACGGGACTTGGACTTTCGATCTCAAAACACATCATCGAAGCGCACGGCGGAAAAATTTGGGCGGAGAGCAACGAAGGACGCGGAAGTGTTTTTTATTTTGTAATTCCGATCAACTCATAAATTTTTCCTGAACATCGACAATCTCTTTTCCCGCTTCAGGAACGAGGCGTGTATAAGTGCCGTTTGATTGAAGAATGCGCGCGCGGGTGTTGTCTTTTAAGTAAGTATCCAAAACACGATGACGCAAATGATGAATGTGATCCTTATTTTCGATCGGGAAGACAACTTCAACACGATGATTGAGATTACGGGTCATCAGGTCTGCGCTGCCGAGATAAATATTTTCCTTGCCGTCATTATGAAAATAAAACAAGCGGCTGTGTTCGAGATAACGCCCAACAATGCTGATGACACGAATATTTTCGCTTATGCCTTTTATGCCAGGCCGCAGGCAGCACATGCCGCGCACAAGCAGTTCAACCTTCACGCCCGCCTGGGATGCCTGATACAAAAGCTGGATCATATGCGGGTCAACCAGCGAATTAAGCTTGAAGATCAAGTGGGCTTTGCGCCCTTGCTGGGCATGTTCGATCTCACGCAGGATATATTTTTCTAATTTTTTACGCAGGCTGACAGGGGCGACCAGCAATTTGCGATATTCCTGCTTTGTGGAATATCCTGTTAAATAATTAAAAAGATCGGTCGCATCCGCGCCCATGTTTTCATCACAGGTAAAGATGCCGATGTCTTCATAAATGCGGGAGGTGTTCGCATTGTAATTGCCCGTTGCAAGATGCAAATATCGGCGAATGCCCTCACCCTCCTGACGGACAACCATGGTGACTTTGCAATGGGTCTTCAAACCAACGAGACCATAGACCACATGCACCCCCACTTCTTCCAAGGCGCGCGCCCAACTGATATTTGATTCTTCATCGAAGCGCGCTTTGAGTTCAACCAGCACCGCCACCTGTTTACCGCGCTCGGCGGCTTCGAGCAGGGCTTCGACCACAGGCGCATTTGGGCCAACCCGATACAGTGTTTGCTTGATCGCCAGCACCTGCGGATCACGCGCAGCGGCATTGATAAAATCAACAACGGGCTTGAATGAATCATACGGGTGATGGACCAGGATATTTCCGCTTCGGATCGCTTCGAAGATATCCGTTGCAGTTGCGGCATGTCTAAATGCCTTGGGAACACGAGGTTTGTAAGGATTGTCTTTCAGATCATGGCGTTCCACATTGCTATATAACTGCCACAATCCGCTCAAGCCAAGTGGACTATCCAAAACATACACATCGTTCCGGGTTACTTCAAGATTATCCACCAACAGTTCGCGGATATTCTCAGGCATGGATTCATAGACGGCCACCTGTACCACCGAGCCGAACTTGCGTTTGCGGATATTCTGCTGCATGGTCTCAAGCAGGTCATCGGCTTCGAGTTCCTGAATTTCGATATCGGCATCACGCACAATACGAAAGGGATGAGCGGCGGTCACTTCCATGCCGGGGAACAGATCATGGAGATTGGATGCAATGACCTGTTCAAGCCAGACGAAATAATGCTGATGTGGAATTGTCCCATCTTTACGGACTCCGCCCGAAGAACGTTTGATCGGCAGAAGGCGCGGTAAAGTATCTGGCACTTTAAGACGCGCAAATTTTTCATTCCCTTTTTTGTCGCGGATCACAATGGCGAGATTTAAACTTAAATTTGAAATATGCGGGAAGGGATGTCCGGGGTCCAATGCGAGCGGCGTAAGTACAGGATAGATCACTTCTTTGAAGTAAGTATCCGCTCGTTCTTTTTGCGTTTTATTTAATTTTTGATAGTCAATAATATGGATGCCCGCTTTAACAAGCTTGGGCAAAAGTTTGCGTTGATAACAGTGCTGCGCCTCGATCATTAATTCGAGAGCCAGCTTGCGAATCGCCGCCAGCTGATCCGGCGGAGTTAGGCCGTCGGGAGAAACTTCCATGATTCGCGCTTCAACCTGTTTGCGAATACCCGAGACGCGCACCATAAAGAACTCATCCATGTTCGAGCCAAAGATGGCAAGGAATTTTGCGCGTTCAAGCAATGGCTTGGATTCATCCCAGGCCTCTTCGAGCACGCGGCGCTGAAATTCGAGCAGACTCAACTCACGGTTAATATAAAGAGCGGGAGAAGTAAGGTCAACAGGAATGATTTCGGGCGGATTATTTTTTTGCTCAGCCATATATTTTTCTTTCTTGATCTTTATTTTTCGCCGATCTCAACCAGGATACCGGGCGTAAGCAACCATTCTAACGTAGCTTTGCGGGAATGGTGAAGATCGTCGGCGGAAAGTCGGCACACACCGCCTTTCTTGAGGGTCATGTCCACACTTGTATTTTCAGCCGCCAGCAAACTGACCAGGGCGGTTAGTTGGGGTTCATGCCCAACCAATGCAATACTGTTCGCGTTGTATTTTTCATTCATTTCAGCGATCAACAAGTCAGGATCACCCATCGGGACAAGATTATCGCTGAAAGCGATTTCAGCTTTGACCTTGAAAACATCCGCAAGGATCTCAGCAGTCTCTTTGGCACGGACATACGGACTGGACAGGATCAGGTCAAAGTCTGCGCCGAGAGTACGCAAACCTTTCGATATCTGGCGCATTTTCTTTTTACCTTTGTCTGTGAGAGTGCGTTCGCTATCCTGTTCATATTCAGGCGTGCCTTCGTCTACAGCAATTGCGTGACGAATGATATATAAGTTCATGTTCTTTTCTCCTGTGGAAACGGTTGATCTGGCGCAGTGCGCCAAAAGGCAATTATCTCACCTTTGTCTTCGATATAACCCGCCAGGGCAATGGCGTGGCATGGCTTTTCCAAGGTCAGGATTTTTATGTTTTGGCTTCGTATACGAGCCGAAAGTCCGCCACTTGTGCCACATTTATTCAGATGACGCCACGAGTTTTAATTCTTGTCAAGCGACCTTGGAAAAACCATGAATGGCGTGACGTTCTTTATAGTATAAGTGGGCGCGTTCCGTGTTATGCACGCCGTGAATTACAAAATTCATCAACTCTGAAAAAAGCGGATTGTACATCGCATCAATAGATGATACGAATGGCAGAAGGCACGTTGGTGCGGATAAATGCCGTCATGGCATAATCGCCGATCCTTTCCAGTTCGGTACAAATATTATATTCATGGATGAGGCGAGAAGGCACAGGTCAAACAAAACATGCGCTTCTCGCGATCGTAAAGATGATCTGCCTTTCCAGTTCAAAACATTCTGCATTGATTCGTAAATCATTGCGATGGACAAGTCTCGATTTTTCCAAATCATGACTTTTGAGCACAGATACTGAATTAACCAATGCGGCTTCCACCATACTGCTCAGGTACAAGAGTTCGTCGCGAATACCTTGGAGTCGATGGTCAAGGTTTTTGCGAGTCATATTATTTCTCTTCGTGGGGAGAGGTCTTCATAAGATACTCCACGATAGTTAACATCCTCAAAAGGTGTTGTTAACAACTGGTAAATAAAAATAACTATCAAACCAAACCAAACCTGGCTCATTTATTTTTGGAACACCGCTCATATTCTTAAATTGTCAGACAGCTGGAGACTTAAACAAAGTCTTAATTTGCTGTTACCGGCGGCTTAACACTCCGGGCTTAGACTTCAAACTAAACGGAGTAACGTATGGGAAATATCCTGTTTATCTGCGGGTCACTGAACCAGACCACCCAAATGTACGCGATCGCCCAGTCTATGATGAAAGAACATGCTTGTTATTTCACTCCATATTACGCCGATGGGTTGGAGGGTTTTGCAGCCCGCCTGGGCTGGCTGAATTTCACGGTGCTGGGCGGACGCCATAAACGTGAGACCATGGAATATCTTGCCCGTCACAACCTAAGGATAGACCTGCGGGGAGAAGCCCGTTCGTATGATCTGGTGGTCACTTGCAGCGACCTGATCATTCAAAACAATATTCGCAATAAACGAGTGGTTTTGGTACAGGAGGGTATCACGGAGCCGGAGAGCCTCATGTTTCACCTGGTCAAATGGTTGAAACTTCCCCGTTATCTAGCCAATACGTCCACCAACGGACTTTCGAATGAGTATGACATATTCTGCGTGGCATCCGAGGGCTACGCAGATCTCTTCATTGGCAAAGGGGTGCACGAAGGTAAAATCGCCGTGACCGGGATACCAAATTTTGACAACCTGAAAAGCGCGCAAAATAATTCATTCCCCTTTCACGGATACGTTCTTGCAGCCACCTCTCCGCTGCGCGAAACTTTCCGATGGGACGACCGTCCTGCTTTCATCCGCAAATGCAATCAGATCGCAGGCGGGCGGAAATTGATATTTAAGCTGCATCCTTTGGAAGATACACCAAGGGCAATCCGTGAGATATATAAATTTGCGCCGGGCGCACTCGTGTTCACGCATGGCAGCGTTGATCAAATGATCGCAAAGGCAGAGGTGGTCATCACCCAGCAATCCACCTGTACCTTTGTCGCGATCGCTTTGGGAAAGGAAGTTCACACCAACCTGAATGCAGATCAACTAAAGCAGTTAATGCCCATCCAGAATGACGGCATCTCCGCCCAGCACATTGCCCAAACCTGTGAGCGTGTTCTGCACACATCCCTGGATGTGTTGAAAGCCAAACGCAGGCAGCCTCAAACACGCCTCAAACGCGGCCGAGCGGATATATCTTGATTTGTTTACCAGATATTAACCGCTTTTTAGGTTTTTATTAAAGAAATGGCTGTATCATCACTTCATACAAATGGAGTCATTATGGAAACCATCTTCCCATCCTTTCTTTTCCTGTCCATGGTTGTAGTCTTCAGTGTTGATGCGACACGCAAACGCCGTGAATTCCTGAAGAAACGCAAAACCGCATAACTTGTTTTCTTCTCCTCACCTCCTTGAGGAAGCCACCCGCATTCTTTGCGGGTGGTTTTTGTTAACAAGATCATAAAACAACCTTCACAGGCTCTTAATTGGGAGTGGATAAACTTATATTTGTAACAAGGAGAACATTATGGGACTTGCAGATCTACACCTACATACAATTTACAGTTACGACGGCACAGCATCCCTCGCTGCCGTTTTATCACACGCAAAACAAGCCGGGCTGGATGTGATCGCCATTACAGATCATGATGAAATTGCCGGAGCGCTCAAGGCGATGGAACTTGCCCCAGCCTACGGGGTGGAGTTGATCCCCGGAATTGAGATCACCACCGCTGACGGCGACCTACTGGCTTTGTTTATCACGGAAAAAGTGGATGCTGGTTTGTCACTGGTTGAAACCGTATTGCGGGTGCGCGAACTGGGCGGGGTGTGTATCGCCCCTCACCCGATGGCTGGCGGCATGGGCATGAAAAGCCTGAGCGCCAAAACAATATTGAAAGCCCTGCGCAACCCGCAAGTGGCTGAAACCCTGATCGGGATCGAAACCTACAACGCCAGCGCCCTGGACAGGATCAGCAATCACTACGCCAGCATCCTGGCAAATCGGTTGGATATCGCCCATGTGGGAAACAGCGATGCGCATGTTGTGGACGCGATCGGTCTGGGCGCAACTGAATTTGAAGGAAACACAGCGGCTGACCTATTGATCGCCTTGAAAAACAAAACCACAAAAGTCCGCAGGCAGAAAGAATGGAGCGCCTTCAGGATCATCAGCAGCTGGGGCATGAGCTATATGGGCAGCGCATTCGTGCGTATAACTGGTCTTGCGCGCGCATAAAGCAGCAATTAGAAAAAACGAAAAGGAATAAGTTAGAAAATGAAGAATATTTTAGTGACCAATGATGACGGCGTGCTTGCGCCCGGGCTTTTGGCTCTGGCGCATGAAATGTGTAATTTTGGGAAAGTCACCATCCTCGCCCCGGACCGCAACTGGTCTGGCAGCGGACATGTAAAAACCCTGGACCGCGCCTTGCGCTTGCGCGAGTTCCATCTTGAAGATGGGACGGTGGCGCTGGCAAGCGACGGTGCGCCATCCGATTGTGTCGCGCTGGCGATGCTCGGGTATTTCAAAGAGAAGTTTGATCTGGTGGTCTCCGGCATCAATGTCGGTGCCAACCTCGGACATGATGTCACTTACTCAGGAACCGTCACCGCCGCGATGGAAGCGGTGATCGCAGGCGTCCCAGGAGTTGCAGTTTCGCTCGAAGTGCCCGAGGGACATGTCGGTCCAATTGATTTTCAACCCGCCGCGCATGCCGCAGGGATCGCCGTCCGAAACGTGATGGCGCATGGATTGCCCGAAGACACGCTATTGAATGTCAATGTGCCTTTTCTCAAAGCGGAAGATATTCATGGTTTCCGCATCACCCGTCAGGGGTTGCGCGTCTATCACAGCCGTCTCGACGAGCGCATCGATCCGCGCGGACGACCGTATTATTGGATCGGCGGCGATGCGCCGACGGGTGTCTCAGAATCAGGGACAGATGTCGGGGCGTTGGCGGCGGGGTTTGTCTCCGTCACGCCGCTGCAGCTTGACCTGACCGCCTATCGCGCCATTTCCGATCTCAACACCTGGAACTGGCATTCCCAACCTTTTGAATTATCGCTGCTTACCCATTCTGTTGTTGCGGCAGAAAAGTAATCAGCGTTCGTTCTTCTCCTCCTTAGTTGTCTTCCACGCGAAGACGCTGCCCGTCAATTCTGACGGGCAGTTTTTTTTTGCCGGAGGGACTCTTGTGTGCCCTGGCTGGGATGGCCGTTTGATGACCTAGCGAAATATGATGACCAGCAGCGTCTCACTTCCACCCGACTCATGCGCGATCAAATTAGAGATTATCTGCGCCTTTGGTTGACTCAACAAGGCATTTCTCCACGTAACTATCGTCAGATGGTATTGCTGGTAGTAAAATAAGAAATACAAATCGCCAGAGGTATTATGATCCGAAAAACATTCGAACACGAAATACAGCAAGTAAAAGATGAAGTGCTTCTCTTGGGGAGCATGGTGGAACATGCCATTATCACTTCAGTGGAAGTCCTTAAAAAACGCGACATCAAAGGCGCGGAAAAGATCATTGCGGATGATAAAGAGATCAATAAAAAACGATTCGACATCGAGAATCAGTTGATGATCCTGATCGCCACACAGCAGCCCATGGCGCATGATCTGCGCCTGCTGGCTTCCACCATGGAGATCATCTCCGAACTCGAACGCATGGGGGATTACGCCAAGGGCATTGCCAACATCAACATCCGCATGGGTGAAGAAACTTTGCTCAAGCCGCTGATTGATATTCCGCGCATGGCCCAGATCGGCGCTGACATGCTTCACCGTTCCCTGACCGCCTTCGTAAAAGAAGATGTGGAAGCCGCAAAAACGATTCCCGCTGAAGATGATGAAGTGGATGCGCTCTATAACCAGATCTATCGTGAATTAATGTTGTTCATTATTCAAGACCCGAAATCCATTGAACGCGCCAACTGGTTATTATGGGTGGCGCATAACCTAGAACGCGTCGCAGACCGTGTGACCAACATCTGCGAACGGACGATTTTCATCGCAACAGGCAATATGTCCGAGATCAAAGCTACAGACGATGAGTTTGAGATAAAGTAGAACGATTGAAAGTCAAATACAAAAGAGGACACAGACTTGTGTCCTCTTTTGTATTTGACTAATAACTGATCCACAAATAACAAGCTCGTTTCCTACCCCATTCTTCCTGTGATATATGCTTCCGTCAATTCTTCCTTCGGTCTGGTGAACATGTCACTGGTATTCGCAAATTCCACCATCTCTCCCAGCCAGAACAAGCCTGTGAAATCCGAGACACGCGCGGCTTGCTGCATATTATGAGTCACAATGACAATGGTGTAGTCCTGTTTTAATTCCGCGATCAGCTCTTCAACGCGCAGGGTGGCGATCGGGTCCAGCGCGGAGGTGGCTTCATCCATGAGGATCACTTCAGGCTGAACGGCTATCACGCGCGCAATGCACAATCTCTGCTGCTGGCCAAGCGATAATCCCATCGCGTCGGATTTCAGATCATCTTTGACTTCATCCCATAATGCCGCACGTTCCAAACTGCTCTTAACGACTTCGTCCATATTTACATCCATCCCCATCACACGCGGACCGAAGGCCACGTTGTCATAAATGGACTGCGGAAATGGATTCGGCTTTTGAAACACCATGCCCACCCGCTGACGAAGGTTGACCACATCCATTTTTTCGTCGTAAATATCCTCGCCTTTGAGCAATATCGTTCCATCCACGCGCGTACCATGGATCGTATCGTTCATGCGGTTCAAACAGCGCAGGAACGTGGATTTTCCGCAGCCTGACGGCCCGATCAACGCGGTCACTTTTTGCGGCTCGATCTCAAGGTTGATCCCTGAAAGCGCTTTTGATTTGCCGTAATAAAAATCCAATTGTTGGACAGAAAAGGCGGATTGGTCTGTAGTCATAGGGATGATTGTATCAAAAACCAGGGATGAAATGTGAAGGATGAAGGATGAAAAGTTCTTCCTGTCTACTTGTGTGCGTGTCTACCACCGACTATAATCCGCCCCGATGAAACGCCTACTTTTATTCTTCTTTCTTTCCTCTTTCATTTTGTCATCCTGCGGCTCTTCTAACAATTCATCCACATCTGATTCCCCCGCAAATTACATCGAAAATAAAGGTTCCGATACCATCGTCAATCTTGCGCTGGCATGGGCGGAGAAATATCAGGGCAACCACCCAGATGTCCGCATTTCGGTGACAGGCGGCGGGTCGGGGACGGGGATCGCGGCGCTGGTCAACGGCACGGTTGATTTGGCCAACGCGTCACGCAAGATCAAAGATGAGGAAACTTCCGAAGCCCAAGCCAATGGTGTGACTCCGGTTGAACATATCATCGCGCGCGATGCGATCGCTGTCATCGTCAATCCGAATAATCCTGTGAACGAGTTAACGCTGCAACAGATCTCGGATATTTACAGCGGCAAGTATACGAACTGGAATGAAGTCGGCGGGGAAGACCGCCCCATTGTGCGGCTGTCACGCGAGACCAATTCAGGTACGCACGTTTATTTTTTGGAGACCGTTTTGCGATTGGGGAGCAAGGAAGATAAAACACTTTTCTCGACGAACACATTATTACTGCCTTCATCGGAAGGCATCATTTCAGAAGTCCGCGATAACCCGAACGCAATTGGTTATGACGGACTCGGTTATGTGCCGAAAGATCTAAAGATGATCGCAATCGCAAAAGAAGCAGGCGGCGAATATGTTCTGCCTTCGATCGATACTGTGAACGATAAGACCTATGCCATCGCGCGCGACCTGTACATGTACACCAACGGCGAACCGGCCGGCATCATCAAAGATTATCTCGACTGGATCCTTTCAGACGAAGCACAAGTTATTGTCGCGGAATTGGGTTTTGTGCCTGCAATAAAATAAATTTCACAGTAGGGGTGCAGCATTGCTGCATCCCTACAGGAGACCTATGGAAAAATCTTTATCATGGCGTGAATTCATCATCACCAGATTGATCCAATCTTCTGGTTATTCAGCCATCTTATTTGTTGCGCTTATCTTTTTCTTCCTTCTACGCGAAGGTCTGCCAACACTCGGTGAAGTGGATGCGTCTTCACTTTTTAATTTCCGCTGGTATCCCATTGAAAGTTATTTCGGAATCCTGCCGCTGCTCTCTGGCTCATTGATCGTGACTCTCGGCGCGGCGCTCATCGCAGTTCCATTTGGGATCGGCACCGCAATTTACATCTCCGAGATCGCTCCGCGCTGGATGCGTGAAATCTTAAAGCCGCTGGTGGAATTGTTGGGCGGACTTCCCTCCGTTGTATTGGGATTTCTTGGGATACTCGTACTCTCCCCATTTCTACGCGTCTTTCTGGACCTGCCAACTGGTCTGACAGCCTTGACAGGTTCTTTGCTTTTAGGAGGGATCGCCGTGCCGACCGTCGTGTCTGTAGCCGAGGATGCGCTCGACTCAGTTCCGCGCGCATATCGTGAAGGCGCATGGGCTTTGGGTGCGACAAAATGGCAGACCATCTGGCGTGTGACATTACCCGCCGCCAAGTCAGGTGTATTGACCGCTGTCATGCTCGGCGTGGGACGCGCCATCGGCGAGACCATGACCGTCATGATGGTCACAGGCAACGCGCCTGTTCTGGCTACTGGACTTGGCAGTCTCTTCTCCCCTGTCCGCACCATGACCGCCACCATCGCCGCTGAAATGGGCGAGGTCGCAAATGGCAGCACGCATTATCATGTCCTGTTCTTCATCGGGATGGTGCTGTTCATCATCTCGCTGGTCGTGAACGTGATCGCATCGTCTGTTGTCTTCCGCGCCAAGAAGCGGGCCGAGAGGATATTATCATGATGACCAAATTCCTCTCCCGAAACCGTCACACAGTTCAAAGAATTGGATTCATAGCCATCACAATGATGGTGATCATTACCATCATACCGATCATCGGCACGATCATCTTCATTCTTATAAAAGGCGGTTCCGCCATTTCATGGGAATTCCTCTCAGGCTTTCCGCATGACGGAATGCGCGCGGGCGGGATCCTGCCCGCCATCATTGGCACACTTTATCTGACACTTGGCACAGCCGTCTTCTCCGTGCCTTTGGGAATTGCCGCCGCCATTTATCTCTCAGAGTATGCCAAAGATAACCAGGTGACCAGAATCATCCGCCTTGCGATCATTAACCTGGCGGGCATTCCTTCGGTCGTGTATGGATTATTTGGGCTGGGATTATTCGTGCTGTTCTTGCAATTTGGCACATCCATTCTGGCCGCATCGCTCACGCTTTCGATCATGACATTGCCCGTTATCATCAGCACATCCGAAGAAGCGCTGCGAGCAGTTCCGCAATCCTTCCGCACAGTGAGCATTTCTCTCGGCGCAACGCGCTGGCAGACCATCAGCCGAATCATTATTAAAGAAGCTTTACCAGGTATTCTGACGGGAGTTATTCTTGGCTTGGAACGTGCCGCAGGCGAGACCGCTCCCATCTTATTTACAGGCGCGGCATTCTTCCTGCCAAGACTTCCACAATCTCCTTTTGATGCGACCATGGCTTTGCCGTATCACTTGTTTGTCATTTCCACCCAAGTCCCTGAAATGCCGATCCAGATCCAATATGGGACGGCGCTGGTTCTGCTTGTCTTTGTATTATCCATGAATGTCATTGCTACAGTGATCCGTTCACGTGCAAGAGCGAGAAGACAATGGTAGACAAAATCATAATCGAAAATCTTTCCCTCCAATACTCCGACGGCACTGAATCCCTGCGGAATGTCAGCATGGGAATTCCGCAGAACGCTGTGACAGTTTTATTCGGTCCGGCAGGAGGCGGGAAATCCACTTTACTGCGCTGCCTCAATCGTCTGAATGATCTGACCGAGATCAAGGCCATCTCGGGCCGAATCCTGATCGATGGGGAGAATATCCTTGACCCGAAAACAGATGTGATCGCATTGCGCCGCAAGGTGGGAATGGTTTTCGCGCGACCTGTCACCTTGCCGATGAGCATTCGCGAAAATATTATTTACGGATTGGAGTTGATGGGGGAAAAACGGAAATCCAAATTGGATGAAGCCGTGGAGCGAAGTTTGAAACTCTCGGCAATTTGGGATGAAATCAAAGATCGTTTGGATGAACCCGCCATCGCATTATCAGGCGGGCAGCAGCAGCGTGTATGTCTCGCGCGCGTGATCGCTTTGCAGCCTCAAATAATTTTGCTCGACGAACCCACCTCCGGCCTTGACCCGATCTCAACCGGCAAAGTGGAAGCCGCGCTCTCTGAGTTGAAAAAAGAATATACCGTTATTCTTGTGCCGCATTCCGTTCAACAAGCCGCGCGGACTGCCGATCACGCCGCGTTTTTCTTGACAGGTGAACTCATCGAATACGGCGATGGGAAAACCCTCTTCACGAATCCCAAACAAAAGAAAACTGAAGATTACATTATGGGCAGGTTTGGTTAAACAGGAATGCGGACTGAAGTCCGCACTCTGCCTTGATTACCAAACCCTTTCCATATTCGCATTATCGCGCGGCCTGCGGCCCACCTTTGGCATATCCAGCCACTCGCCGTGAATTTTCACGCGCACCACATCGGCGGTAAAGTCAGATGCGGTGGCGCCGTTATTGCTGAACAGATACGAACCGACCGCGTAAATATCAGCGGGGACTCCCAATTTTTCGAATCGGCGGATCTTTTCTGGATTGAATCCGCCAGAGACAACGATCTTCACATTGTGACAATATTCCCGCGCCGCTTCCTTCCAATCCTCAGGCAGGTTCCAGTTTTCTGATTCAGAATCCAATGCCTGTCGGATGTTGAACACCAGCCGCGGATTCACTCCCAGGTCAAGGCTTGGGTCGCCAAGCGGCAGGACGGACACATCGCGCAAGGTTCCGCTGGTATCCAAACGCACGCCATATAGTTTATATTTCTCCGCTTCTTCCTTATTCCCCGCATCCACCAATTCACGATACTTTGCGAACAGAGCATTCAACGCGCGCAGTGAATCACGCACAGAATCGTTATTGAAATCCACCAGCGCAATGCGTGGAATGTGCGCGGGCAGAATCCGCGAGAACTCCATCATCGCTTCGGCTGTGTCGCCGAGGAAGGATGCGATCGCGGCATGGGCCACCGTCCCGCCGCCAGCGCCGCCCCACCAATCTCCCTGCGCATCGGTCGAAACGAATGGTCCCAGCTTTTGCGAGTAATCCATATTGAATCTTTGCACCGCGATATTGTAGGCATAACCATCCGAAGCCTGGACTTCATGCAAGTCAAAACGCGCGGGGAAAAATAAAACTGGCTTGCCTCGCGCGGCAGTTAAAGTCTCATAGACATTACTGGATACACGGCTTGAGCGAGTCAGGATTCCCAAGGTGGGTGTTTCAAGCAGGGCGAAATCACGATAGCGTCCGCGCACCCTGATGACCGGCTGGACGTTCATCGGATTGCCATCTGGCGACTCGGTCACATCGCCGTCCTGCACAGCCCACACTTCCAATTTATCAGCGGTTTCGATGAAGCGCTCATTCTCCCAATAGCCCGTGCAATGGCGGAGCATCTCCAGAGATTTATCCACACCGACGATCACGGTCGTGCCCACACGGCGCGTGAACCACTGCATTTCCACTTCAATATCGCCCACGGATATATTCTCCGCAGAGACACCTGCCGGCAGGTTGTGATGTTCGCCAGAATAGGTATATCCCTCTTTGGAGAGCGCGATCAACATGCGGTTGATATTCTCGAAATATTTATCCGAATACCAGCCGCGGCGCATGCGGTCAATATCTAATTTAAAAGTTTCATTTGTAAGACGGATATTATCAAAAATGGACATATTGTAACCTTGTTTTCTTGGCTATGCGTGTGTAGTGAATATCAAATAACATCTGTGGATTTTACGATCTGCATCCCAGCATTTGCAAAGCGGACATACGCTTCATTTGCCGCATCGGTATGGTCAACAACACCAGGGACTACAACTGGTGATGAACAATCCTCGAGAAGATAAACTTTTTCCGCAAGTTTGGGATCTGTTGACTGAATATCATCGAGCAAGTCGGAAACCGTCCATGCAACGCAGTGACTCTTGGCCTGCCCCGCGATGTACAACCTGTCCACTTCCTGTAAGTGTTGAATGAATTTTGGATTACGCGACCCTAACGTCTCGCCCATTGGGCCGGTCAAGACTTCGGGACCAACAACTGAATAATTTTCGGTGAAAGGTTTATCACCTTTAATTTCAAAATCTGGTTGAGCGAGGCTTGCAATGGAATGAAAGAAGATGGCTTCCTCCAAGGCTGGCACCAGCGCGTGACCGATGCCGCCGAGCATGGCGTGATACGGCCAAATGGTCAGCGCATATTTTCCTTTGCGCTCCAATTCTTCAGCGTAATGGATCATCATTTGCTGCCCATATTCAGGCGCGATCTGATAATTAGGCGCAAGAATTGAGTTGAAATTCCATTTGCCAGCGCGCAATTCATCAGCATGAATATCCGTATACGGCGCGGGATGATTTCCATCTTTATCCACAAAAAATATCGGGTGGAAAATTTGCTGCGAAAGATGCGTGTCCATGGTGGCGGTGATGTGTGTGATGTTGCCCAGGTTGCGATAAATAAATTCACACAAGCGGACGTTATCGTCCACTGCGCCATGTCCACTGCGGCCGCCGACGAAGAGTTCAAAATTTGGAATGCAAAACGTATTTTGCGCGTCGATAATCAAAAGTGAGATTCTGTCCATCGAAGCGGAGGCAGGCGTCAGGTTGTATTGATGCGCCCAGTCGCGTGCCTGATCTGCACGGGCGGCGTAATCCACTTTCCAGATCTCGCCAACGCGGGAGGTATCAAAAAAAGATGGGATGGGAAGAGTGTTCATTGCCCTAGTATACCCTCGCGGGAACTTTGTAACGAAAAACAGGTCTCGCGTCATACCTGACCCGAAACCTGTTTTTGCTTTCAATGTGTTTTTTCTACACTTGAGGTTGAACCGCTTTCACATCACGTTTCGATGTACTGCGGCCGAAGAAAATACCGACGGTGATTAAATAGCCAATGTATCCGATCATCTCTGTCAGTGAGGGGTTTCCGTTATATCCAAAGAGGGTCTTGAGCAATTCGCCGGAGACGGAGGTTTCGTCAATAAATGAGTTCACGTCCCAAACATGCTCAACAATGGAAGGTATCCAGTTGATCTCGTTAAATTCATGGATGCCATGTGCGACAAGCCCAGCCGCGAAGAGGATAAGCAGCATGCCTGTGATCTGAAAGAAGCGGCGCAGGTCAAGCCGTACTGTGGTGGCGAGTAATGACCAGCCCAGCAGTATGGCGGTTCCCAGTCCAAGCACAACGCCCGCAAGGGTTTGAATGGTATTCGTGCCAACCTGTTCATTATTGCCAGCAAAAAATGCGGCGGTGATAAACAGGGCAAGCTCCACGCCTTCACGCACCACTGCGAAAAAAGCCAGCCAAAAGAGAGAACGCTTCCCTGTCGAAACGGCGGCCTTATTAACACCTTCCTCAAGCTCGCCTTTAAGGTGGCGTGCCTGTCCGCTCATCCAGAAGATCATCCAGGTCAGGATGCCTGCTGCGAGGAACATCGTAATACCTTCATAAATTTTTTCGGCATTGCCTTCGAGGCTCAGGCCGAAGATAGTAAGCAGAACCGCCGCGAGAATGCTAACGCCAGTTGCGGCCAAGGTTCCAATCCAGAGGGCCGGCGCAAGGTCTGTACGGCGGATCTTGCGAAGTGCGCCAAGCACGATACCAATAATGAGAGCCGCTTCCAGCCCTTCGCGCAGAGAGAGTAAAAATGAGGAGACCATGTTTTTGTAACCTCGTGTTAATGGGGAATGAAAAACAGCCTATAAAATAGGCTGTTTTGTCCAAAAATTGTATCATGCAGGTCTGATTATTGACAAGATATTTATCACATATTTGATAAATATTAGTCATCACATATAAGGGATGACTTGTCCAAATTACTTCTTTTTGTGCTGATTTGGCCTATTTGCCTTCATCACACGCCGATACGGGGGCATGTCGATCACAAGGATCTGTGACATGGTTGGGTCGAGTAATTTGTTCCACAAGTTGGAGTAACTCAGCGCAAAAGCATCAGCCCGCATCGTGGAAGTGATCACCGTAGGCAGATGTGCGTTGTAGCGGTAATTCAAGACGCTATACAACTTATCCTCAGCCCAGACGGAACTCGCTCCGCTTTCCTTCAGATCATCCAGGATCAATAAAGGAGTGGTACGGATTTCATGAAAACGGCGATCGAACGGGACTTCGGAGCTGGGGCGAAAGGTTTGACGCAAATAATCGAGCAAAGCCGAAACTTCCACCAAAAGCGCCTGCCCGCCGAGACCGATGCGGTAATTGCCGATCGCAGAAGCCAGATGGGTCTTCCCGCAAAAGGATTGCCCGAGCAATACCAGCCAGCCATGCGGCTCTTCGGCAAAATGCGCTGCCGCGCCAAAGGCTTCATGTAAAGTCTTGACATCTTCCTTGGTGACTTTGACACGCGTAATTTCCTTGTCTTTATATTTATTCCCGAACTTATCCTGCTTCTCGGTGATGGTGGTTGTGATCGCTTCCTTGCCGATCTCATCCTCACGCATCTGGAATTTTTCAAAGGTCATGGCTTTCATTTCAGGCAGGGATAACATCGAGATACCGGGATTGCTGGTCTCTTCCGGACGGCGATAGTCCGGCGCGCTGATCTTGACATATTTTACGAATTCATCATCCTGCAAACGTGAACGAATACGACCTTCGATCTCGTCCAGCATCAAATTAGTTGTGATAACAGTCGCCAGTTTATTGATATAGCGGTAATTAATGATCTGGAATAATTTTTCCTGCGCCCAGGCTGTTGCATTCTGGGTTCCAAAGTCATCGAGAATTAACAAGTCTGCGCTGCGGATCTCATCAAAGCGTTGTTCAAAAGTGGTTTCCGGATCCGCATAAGCAAATCGTAATGAATCCAACAGATCCGGCACGGTAATGAAAAGCGTCGGAACTCCCCTGCTGACCGCGTCATTCGCGATCGCCGCGGCAAGATGTGTCTTCCCGCAGCCGTAGCCGCCTTCAAGCAGCACCCAGCCTGCAAGCAGGCGGGAAAATTCTTCACAAGCTTCAAATGCTTTGTGCAGGTTTTCCTTTTCCTGCGGCGTCATGAACTTTGCCTTGTCATTCCCCGAAGCTTTAAAGTTTTCAAAACGCAAATGACTTAACCGATCCAGATTACTTAAAGCAAACAAACGACTGCGCGCGCCATCGGCCATATCCTTTGCGCGGCAGACACACGACTCGATTTTGCCGAATTTTTCATGACCCAAAGGAACATCATAACGAACGTATCCAATTCCACCGCAATGCGGGCAGTTGGGATCTCCGAGTGGCTTTACTATATTGCTCTCACTTGAAGAATTCTGAAAATTCGTCCTCGGCGTATCGTTTTGCATCTTTGACAGTGTCTTGTTGATCTTTTCTTTCATCTTTCCCTTTTTCCTTCCAGCGCGTCAAAATGGCTTCCACATATTTCCAATTGCGAACATTCCTGCTGACAGCAATTTCAAACGCCTCTTCGAACCACACACCCGGATAATTTTTCTCGGCTTCACGCAGCATGTCTGACAATAAAGGCGTGAGCGCTCCAATGTTCTCTTCATACAACCGAAAGATATTTGATTTGTTCATGGGCGCGGAAAATATCTTTGCGGATTCGCGCCATTGACCCTTCTCGAACGCTTCGGCAGCGAGACGTCCACGGGGCGAGTTGAGGAAATAAAAAACATCCGCTTCATGCTGCGCCCGAAGCATGGTTCCGCGCTCGACAGATTTTCTCAGCCCGCTCTGGATCTCCTCAAGCCCCATCCCCAACACCTCAGCCTCGAAATCGGTTTCACATAACGCCCGAAAATGGCCTTCGATATGTTCAATACGCCAAATGGCATACAGGGTCACCTTCAACTCCGCCGCATCATCCATCTCTTTTAAAAGATGAATAAGCGAATCAGGCAATTGAGTGAATGTTTCAGAGGAAGTGAAACCGTTGAAAGTCGTCATTTTCAAAACATCATTGATTCGGATTGAATACTTTTGTTGTGGCGTTCTCAAACCTTGTCAATTCGCCGCGGAATATTAGATCGATCTCGCCGACAGGTCCGTTACGATGTTTTGCCACAACAATTTTCGTGATATTGCTTTTATCTGAATCCTTTTCGTACTCATCAGGACGGTAGATAAACATAACGATATCGGCATCCTGTTCGAGAGAACCTGATTCTCTCAAATCGGAGAGCACGGGTTTTTTATCGGTTCGCTGTTCAACCGCGCGGCTTAGTTGCGCGGCGGTTAAGACAGGAACATTTAATTCGCGCGCCAGCACTTTCAAACTGCGCGAGATATGCGAGACTTCCTGCACGCGATTATCATTGCGCGAATCCCCGCCCATGAGTTGGAGGTAGTCGATAATGATCAGATCAATGCCGAATTCCATATGCAGGCGGCGGCACTTCGTCCGCAGCTGCAAAGGCGTGATGGCGGGCGTATCATCCAAATAAATATGAGTATCTGAAAGAACCTCGACCGCGTGAGTAAATAGCGGCCATTCGCTTTCAAGCAGCTTGCCATTACGCAAGCGCTGTGAGGAAATTTCTGTAGTTTGGGCTATTAAGCGTTGGACCACCTGCTCATTGGACATTTCCAATGAAAAGATGGCGACATGTTTTTTATGGGTCAGGGCGGCGTTCTTGGCGATGGAAAGCAGAAAGCCTGTTTTGCCCTGACCAGGGCGGCCCGCGATAATGAGCAGATCTGAAGGCTGCAAGCCAGTCAACAATCTATCGAGATCAATAAAACCTGTCGGCACGCCGTGAATTTCATCGGGGTGTTTGGCAAGCTCATCAATTCGGTCGTAGTAATCGCTCAACACAGCCGAGATCGGCTGAAGGTCGTGTTTGAGTCTGCGCTCGCTGACATTGAAGACAGCCTTCTCCGCCTCGTTCATCACATCGTCGATGGATGAGGCTTCATTGTAGGCAATCGACGCGATCTTGTTCGCAGCCGTGATCATCTTTCGACGGACGGAATGTCCCTCGACGATACGGCCATATGACTCCGCGTTTAACGAAGACGGTACTTGATTGATAAGTGAGGTGATATAAGAAGAACCGCCAACATCAGCCAGTTGATTGGATCGGTCGAGTTCTTCAGAGAGGGTCAACAGGTCAATGGGGATACGCTGTTCGTGCAAACGCGTAAACGCCTCCCAAATCCATTTGTTACGGTGGATGTAGAAATCATCCGCCGAGAGGAACTGGGCGACATCATAATAAACCTCTTGATTAATCAGAACCGCCCCTACAACCGCTTCTTCAGCTTCGCGGTTGTGCGGAAGCGCTGATGGCGATGGGGCGGCGGATTTATCATCCCCGTAGGGGATGTCTTCAGGGAAATGATCAGCCATTGAGTTGGACCAACTTTAGGGTATGGGAGAGTCGGGCTTGTCTGTATCGGGATTATCTATATCGAGCTTATCTATGAAATCCTTGAAAATAGATAGACGGTCGTTGGCATCATCTGAGAGCGGTTCTGGAGCGCTTTCCCTGCGCGATGGCGCGGCCGTTGTTTCCGGCAGGTCCGAATCAGGCGCCATGCCAGCCGCTTCCATTACACTTTCATGAACAAGAATCGGCACATGTGAACGCACCGCGATGGCGATGGCATCAGAGGGACGGGAGTCAACAAGGATCTCGCGTCCATCCACTTCAGCGACAATATTCCCATAGTAAATCTTATCCTGTAAGCGGACGATCTCTACGCGGGTAATGCGCGCATTGAATTCGCGAAAGACATTCTTTAGCAGGTCATGCGTAAGCGGGCGCACCATTTCAACTTCCTGCAGGGCGACCGTAATCGCTTCTGCTTCATAAGGTCCCACCCAAATGGTAAGGTAGCGTTCTTCAGCGCCAACTTGTTTTAATACAACAATGCGCTGAGGTGTCATTAAGTGAACTCGGATGCTATCAATAACTACTTCTATCATATCTGACATGGGATGCTCCAGTTCGTATATTTTAGCATAAATAAATCCGCCATTTCGATTTGCCAGAATAAGAAAACACGGCTATAATCCGCTTCGCTCAATCGGGGCGTGGCGCAGCCCGGCTAGCGCGCTTGCATGGGGTGCAAGAGGTCGGAGGTTCAAATCCTCTCGCCCCGACAGCCAAATAAAACCGTCCTTATAATAGGACGGTTTTATTTTTATATTTCATACACCACATTTTCCATTATGGAAACAAAAGAAGAAAATACACATTCCCCAATAAACGCACAATCCACCCTAAGTTTAGTCTTTGGTATCTTAACGCTTCTATTTTTATGCCTAAGTACGTTCCCATTCCCATTTACTACAATCATATGTTTCCCGCTCAGCTTTCTGTTTGGGATTCTCGCGCTGGTCTTCGGAATAATCTCCTTAAATCGGATTCACCAGCGGAATGAATCGGGGCGTCCAATGGCGTGGATCGGGATCATGGCCGGGGGATTTATTTTATTTTGCGTGATCTGCATGGTCATTACGATTGGATCACTTTTCATCTTTTCGCCCAACTTAATTCAGGCAGCGCCTTTCTTACATAGCTTCGATATTTAGCAGGGAACATTTTTACTCAAAGACCACCATCCTATGGTCGCCGCACAGCCACTGAGAATTGCAAGTTCTGGAATGCAAATTCGGCAAATGAACGGATTTTGCATACTCTAGGAGGATCATCAATTATCAACTTGCGAATCTATCTTCTCTCGGTTATCCTTGCAAGCGGGAGTGGTTAGGTCCCGGTGGGCTTCCTGGTCTTCAACACCTGTGGCGGGTCGCGTTGCGAGCCGCGGTGGGTTCGACTCCCATCCACTCCCGCTTTAGTGCTGTAAAACCCTAAAGGTCTGCTTGTATTCTTTTCTGATGTCAGAAACGCAAGACCTTTAGGGTTTCGTAAATAAGAGGAAACACATGTCAATTCCTGAAACCGAAGTATTAACCAATTTAGTAGCACGAGTCTTTCATATAGAAGATGTCACCAGTGAAGACCCGCGCAAGGGATTTTTTCTGCGCTATCGCGGACAATTACTGGATGAAGATTCCGCGTCACTCTACGACCGTTTGGCGGATGCGCTCATCCCATATAATATCATCCCCCTATTTAAGATCGAAGGCGGCCGCCAAGTGATCTATCTTGCGCCCAAACCGCCAGAACTGAAAAAGGACAAGATATCCACGAACATCATCCTTTTCGTATTGACCGTATTAAGCGTGATGCTGGCGGGCGCGCAGCCTGAAGGTGACTTCCCAACCGATTTTGGCGGTCAAATGCTTATGCTGTTAAAAAGCATCCTATCTGGCTGGCCGTTCGCATTAAGTCTGCTCGGGATTTTACTGGCGCATGAACTAGGGCATTATTTCATGAGCCGTTATCACAAGACGCCAGCAACATTGCCGTACTTTATCCCACTTCCACCTCCGCTTGGATTACTCGGAACGATGGGCGCGGCGATCATCATGCGCGGAATTCCCAAGAACAAACGCGTGCTTTTTGACATTGGGGTGGCGGGGCCAATAGCAGGGCTTATCGTCGCGATCCCCGTTTTATTTTTAGGGCTAGCACTTTCGACAACCGGAATCATCGAGCCAGACCCAAATGGTTTTCTCGAAGGGAATTCGCTGATCTATCTATTTGCAAAGTTCGCGACCTTTGGAAGGCTGCTCCCTGCTCCAGTTGAACCGCAGGGAATCTTGTACTGGGTTAAATATTTCTTTACAGGCCGACCGGTTCCATTTGGGGGATTGGATGTGTTCATTCACCCTGTGGCCTTCGCGGCCTGGGCAGGGCTGCTCGTGACCGCATTAAATCTCATCCCCGCTGGCACATTAGACGGTGGGCATGTGATCTATGCCTTATTCGGCGACAAGGCAAGAAAAGCATTCCCATTCATTGTCGGATTACTTGTCGTAGCTGGCTACTTCTGGAACGGCTGGTGGCTGTGGGCGATCATTCTATATTGGCTGGGAAGGGTTAACGCGGAGCCACTCGATCAGATCACCACGCTCGACCCCGTCCGACGGCTGGTCGGGTTTGCCATGATCATTGTCTTCTTTTTAGTCTTGATGCCAGTCCCATTTATGACACTTGCGCCATGAAGAAAATATTTTTACAGTTATTTATTACATCCATTCTCTTTTCAGCTTGCGCCGCCGGGAACACAACATCGACAGCCAAGCCATCCACTACGCCAAGCGCTACAAAAAAACCACAGGTTGAATCCACTGTCGAAACGGGCAGCAGACTCGCTGTTAATAAAGAAACGTTGAAAGGCCTCGAGATCACTGTCTGGACTCCGTGGTACGGGATCGAGTCGACCCTGTTTGATTCATTCGTCGCAGATTTCAATGCACAAAATGAGTGGGGCATCAACGTCACGGTACAGAGTCAAGTCAACTTTAGCAATTTATATGAAACTGTCACAGCTTCTTTACCAACAGCGGAAAAACCTGACCTCGTGATCGCGCTGCCTGAACATGCCCTGGAATGGAACGCTGATGATTTTGTGACAGACCTGACGCCTTATGTGAATGATCCAGAATTTGGGATCGACTCAAACGATATCCCGTCTGTATTTTTGGAACAGGATATATCTGAAGATATTCGCGTTGCGATCCCTGCCCAGCGCACTGCGAATTTTTTACTTTGGAATGAAACGTGGGCCAGCACGCTGGGTTTTAATTCCATACCCGCCGACCCGCAGGATTTTCGTCAACAAGCTTGCCGCGCACAGCAATCTCTACAAAAAGATGAGGCGGCGCAAAATGACTTCATGGGTGGCTGGGCTGTGGACACCGAGCCAGCAACTGCCTATGCCTGGCTGCTGGCTTTTGATGGCGGAGTATTGGAAGGGAATAATTATCGCTTCCTCAAACCAAACAATATTGACGCATTTAAATTCCTGCGCGAACTTTCTGAAACAAGCTGCGCATGGCAGACCACCTCTGAGATGGATCCCGTTGCTTCATTTGTAGATCGCGAAGCCCTGTTTATTTCTGCGACCCTTGAAAATTTACCAACCGTGGCCCGTGCTTTTGCCAGCGCCAATAATACCGACACATGGAAGGTAATTCCATACCCCGCAGAGAATCAAGACACCCTGATAGTATATGGTTCATCATATGTCATTCTGGATTCAACGGACGAAAGTCAACTTGCCGCATGGTTGTTCGTACGCTGGCTGCTTGAGAATGAACAGGATGCCCGCTGGGTGGAAGCGACCCATCTCTTTCCACTGCGTACTTCAACGATTGATTTGCTTGCCGATTACGAAAAGACACACCCGCAGTGGGCGCAAGCGATCAGTTTCCTGCCACAAGGCGAAGTACAACCTCAGGCAGCTTCCTGGCGCAGAGTAAAGATCGTGCTTGGAGACGGATTCCGACACATGTACCGCGTCAGCACACCCAGCGGACAAGTTGCAGCGATACTGGCGCAGATGCAATCCACTGCCAATGATTTGGTTAAGTAACGAATAGCGTTTGCTTAGGGATATATGAAAAAATTTAAATGGCAGATCATTCTCATTCTGGCTGCGATTGCCGTATTTTTTGCATGGCCATATTTTAACAACGTCACCATCCCCGGCGACGGGTTTTCCACTTACGGCGCAGATACAGTCCGCGCTGAAGTGACCCAGATCATCGAAGAAGGCCAGATCGACATGGGCGGACATATGCAGACCTATCAGGTCGCGCGTGTGAATATTCTTGAAGGGCAATATGCCGGCATTGTCATGGAAATAGATTACGGCAAACGCCAGATCCGCTCGGACGACTACAATCTTGCAATTGGCGAAAAGGTGGTGGTCTCCATCAGCAAAACACCTGAGAATGTAGTCAATGCTTACTTTGTAGATTTTGTCCGCACAACACCGATCTTATGGTTAACAGGGATTTTCGCAGTTTCCATCATCCTAATCAGCCGCTGGAAAGGTGTACGCGCACTTCTTAGCACGGTGTTCAGTTTATATATCATCATCGGCTATATCATTCCGCATATCCTCGCAGGGGAAGACCCGCTGACTGTAAGCATTATCGGCTCGATCATTCTTCTCGGTGTCACCCTATATCTCACCTACGGCTGGACACTCAAAACGCATGCGGCGGTCATCAGCATGGTGATCGTCCTGCTCATAACAGGCGCGCTGTCGGCTTTATTTGTTGTGTTCACAAAATTGAACGGCACTGGCGATGAAAATGTGATGTTCCTGATGCAGTTGATGGAAACGCCGATCAACCTGCGCGGACTTTTACTGGGCGGCATGATCATCGGCGCGCTGGGGGTTTTGGATGACCTGGTCACCACCCAGGCATCGGCTGTCTTTGAGCTTCACCACGCCAACCCGGATTTCAGGTTCCGCGATCTGTACAATTCAGCCATGCGGATCGGGCAGGACCATGTCGCGGCCACGGTCAATACTCTTGTGCTGGCCTACGCAGGCGCATCCCTGCCCATGCTGTTGATGTTCTCTTTTGCAAAGGGAGATTATGGGTATCTGGTCAACTTTTCCTTTATTGCCGAGGAGATCGTGCGGACGCTGGTCGGCTCGCTTGGGTTGATCGCGGCTGTTCCACTCACAACTACGATCGCCATTTTCTTTGCCTCCAGAGCTGAGTCGCTTAGGAAATGGGAGCAATTTCTCGGTCCGGAAGGAGACGGGCATTCGCATTAAGTGCAACTTTCCATCATCTTCTGCGTAAGATAGGTAGAAAGTCCACAAGGAGCATGCGTGAACGAAGAAACGGCCTGGGTAACTCAGGCTCAACAAGGCAGTGACGAGGCTTTTACCAAACTCGTCGAAACCTATCAAACCCCAGTTTACAACCTGTGCTATCGCATGTTGGGAGAGCCTGACCTGGCAGAGGATGCCGCGCAGGAAACATTTTTGCGCGCCTATCAACACCTGCATCGTTATGATCAGAAAAGACCGTTCGCCACGTGGCTGCTTTCCATCGCCGCGCACTATTGCATTGACAGGCTCCGCCGACGCAAATTCTCCATGTTCTCCATGGATGCGGAAGATGATGAAGGCAACACATTTGAACTACCCGACCCCGATTCACCCGACCCCGAGGCTGAAACCGTCCAGGGACAGACTCGTGACCGAATCCAGTCCATGCTAAAAGACCTGGATGACACCGATCGAGCCGCGGTCATTATGAGATATTGGTACGATTATTCCGAGGCAGAGATCGCCGCATCATTACGATTGACGGTCAGCGCGGTAAAAAGCAGGTTACACCGCGCCCGCAAGGAACTGGCTGGACTATGGCAGGAAGAAGAAACTCGTATCGAGACCGAAAGGAGACCCTATGAATCACCAGCCTTTTGAAGAATGGCTATTGAACGACAAAAATCTAACACCCGTTGAAAAACGCGAACTTAATTCACACCTGCGGACATGCGTACATTGCACGGCTCTTTCTGCAACAGGGCTGGCTTTGCGTTCTGCGAATGTGATCGCACCTGCGGCGGGATTCTCGGTGCGCTTCCAGCAGCGGCTTGCCGCGCAAAAGATCGCCGAACGACGCCGCAGACTTTGGGGCGTGATCATTTTGGTTTTGAGCGGACTGGGTCTGCTCGGATGGTTTACCGCTCCCGCTATTTACTCTGTCATTACCGCACCGGTCGAGTGGATCACGGTGGTCATCGGTTATTTTCTATTTGCCATAACCTCCCTGCAAGCCGTGACCGAGGTTTTGGCTGTCTTGGTCCGTGTTGCGCCGGGATTCATCCCGCCGTATGTATGGATGGTATTCGTATCCGCCCTGGCCGGGTTCGGCCTATTGTGGATCGTGTCAATTTGGCGGTTTAGTCACCGCGCCCCGCAAGGAGTTTCAGCATGAAAACAAAAATAACAATTCTCTTTCTCTTACTCGCACTTCTGCTCGTCCCCGGCAGCACCGCGTACGCGCAAAGCCCCAATGGTGACGTGTTCCTGTTGGGGCAGAACTACACCCTGAAGAGTGATAAGACACTCGACGGAAGCCTCGCCGTGATCGGAGGAAATGTCTCGATCGAAAAAGACGCCATCGTAAATGGTGATATGGTTTTGGTCGGCGGAAATCTTGACATGGACGGAGAATCAAACGGCGATGTGGTTCTGGTCGGCGGAAACTTGACAGTGACCAGCCAGGTCAACGGCAACATCGTTGTGGTTGGAGGTCAACTTTTGTTGACCAAGACTGCAGTTGTTAAAGGCGATGTCACCACAATGGGCGGCCAGGTCAAGAAGGAACCCGGTGCGGAAGTCAGCGGTAATATTGTCAATAACGCTCCGCCCATTACGATACCGGAAGTACCTAATGTTCCCAATGTACCGAACGTACCTAACACACCCAATGTACCCGACGCTCCTTCAGTCGATGTGAACATTAATCCATTCTGGGAAGTAGCAGGCGTCTTTGGGCGTGCAGTAGCAATTGCCCTGATCGGGATGCTATTGACACTATTCCTGCAGCCACAATTGGAACGCGTGGTGGATGCCATGGCACAACAACCTTTAATGTCTGGAAGCTTCGGATTACTGACAATTGTTGTCGCCCCGCTAGCCATTATCATCCTGGCAGTTACGATCCTGCTCATTCCAGTGGCACTGATCGTGGCGTTGATAATTCCGCTGGGATGGCTGTTCGGCATGGTTGCGCT
This sequence comes from Candidatus Villigracilis saccharophilus, assembly GCF_016711665.1. Classification (NCBI taxonomy): domain Bacteria; kingdom Bacillati; phylum Chloroflexota; class Anaerolineae; order Anaerolineales; family Candidatus Villigracilaceae; genus Candidatus Villigracilis; species Candidatus Villigracilis saccharophilus. The sequence continues at coordinate 22,972 of NZ_JADJSO010000065.1, read as the reverse complement.
TGGTCAGGAAGTAGGCGAGCGCTTTACAAAAGCCATTAATCAGACCTGGGCGCCTGTGCTCACAACAGGCCTGGGAACCTTCCTGCTCGTGCTGGTTGTCGGGCTTGTCGGGATGATCCCGTGCCTTGGCTGGTTGGCATCCTTCCTGGTCTCTCTGATCGCGATCGGCGCCGTAGCCATGACAGTGTTCGGCACTCGTTCAGCGCCTGGAAAAATGATCCAGCCGCAGGTTGAGATCATCCCGCCGACCTCGTAAATTTGGCCCTAAATCCGCATGATATAATCTGCCCCGCCCTGAGGATAACCTCAGGGCGGTTTTCATTCGGAGAAGAATATGTTCAAGCACGAAATCCCAAACACACCAGTTCATACCACCCCCCCACCCCTGATTGAAATTGCAGGTACACACCGCGAAATGGGACGCCAGATCGGCGAAGCCATGCGCCCCCAAATCGCAAACAGTATCGCCAACGCCCATGTCTTGATCGACGCGGCTTATAACGACCTTGAGCTTTCCTGGGAAGGCGCGCAGATCCAGTCCCGCAAATACCTGCCTTTCGCAGAAGAACGCTATCCGCAATATGTTGATGAAATGCGCGGAATCGCCGAAGGCGCTAATGTCGCCTTCGATGATATTGTCGTGCTCAATGTAATGGAAGCAGTCACGACCGACGCATTACACCTGACACGCTGCACCAGCATGGCGGTCAACGAACAATGCACCGCGGACGGTCACATCCTGGCCGCGCATAATGAAGATTGGATCCCCGAGGATGAGAACGATACCTTTGTTATTTCCGCCACACCTGATAAGGAACCCCCGTTTCTTGCCATGACCTACGGCGGGCTGCTGCCCAATGTGGGATTCAATGCCTATGGCATTTGTCAGCTAATAGACTCGGTCTACCCAAGCGACTCGCGTGTCGGCATCCCGCGTCTTGTAGTTGCGCGCGCAGTACTATCATCCAAACGCATTTCGGGAGCGATCGGCCGTACCCTGGTTCAACACCGCGCAGCGGGTTACAACCACCTGATCATCCACGAAAGCGGCGAGATCTATTCGATCGAAGTCTCGGCGCGCAATTTTGAGATCCTGTATGGGCACGATGGTTATATGGTTCACACCAATCACTACATTGACCCGAAGATGAAAAACATTGAGAAAGACCCCGAAGAATTACTTTCATCACGTGTGCGTTATTTCCGTGCGTCACGCCTGTTGCGCCAGAGCCAGCAGCACACCATCAAAAGCCTGCAAGCCATTCAGAAAGACCACGTCAACATCCCCAACTCAATCTGCAACCATAATATCGAAGGGCTTGACCCGCTTGACCGTGAAAAGACCATCAATGCCATGGTGATCGACCTGACCATGCGCGAAATGCACATCGCATGGGGCAATCCCTGTGAGAACGCATATCACACGTATCATTTGAACGCATAGCCTTGAAAATCAGAAGAACAAACTCCCGATCAACGTCGAAGCCAATGTCATTGTGACATTATCAATATCCTTGTAATGCAATGACTCGACTACCGCACCCGCGAGGGCTATTGTTGTAATGGGAAAAAGATAACTGGTAATCGGCGCAGAAAAAACACCGGCAAGAACATAAATAAAGAGTATTCCAAAAGACATCAACCACCCGCCCGCGAAAACGCCCAATGTCCCCGCAATGGATTTCTCGCGGCTCCACGGGAGTTTAGGCGAAGCAATACGGCGTCCCACAACATCTGCAATGCCGTCGCCGCCGCACATCATCATTAAGGCGATAATGCCAATCGGGGAATCCTTCCAGTACACCAGAGTCAAGACCACGAACATGATCCCGTAATAAAGCGGACCGCGCAAGATCTCCTTCGGATCACCCGTGCGGGACATGGCCTGCACCGAAGCATCATCCTTGATGACGCCAAAGCCAATCAATGCAAATTGAACTGTGATCGCAAAAGGCACCAGCGCCGCCAGCCAGCGCGCGTCAGGCGTATCGCGGAAGAGGAACCAGCACAACACAAACAGCGGCCCCGTCCCGATATGAATGACCTTGCGGCTGAGCTTGCTGTCCATCCAGCCGCGGTGCGCGATGTAATCCATGGAACGCAAAAACAGCATGGAAAGTGCAAAGGTAATGATGAGGGCGATGTAATTATTCAAGTGAAACTCCTGAAGAAATGGTTTGCACAATAAAACCCGCCTCCACCAAAAAAGATATTCCGGCAAATATCTCCATGCTATAATCCGCCATTGTTTTTCATAATCAACAAAATGTCGCAAATCATACTGTCGTTATAGGCAGACTTGCTCCCGGGCAAAGACAAGAGCGCCATCGCAACGACCTGATACAAAGTGAGGAGTGCCTACTCAACCCCCCAACAATGGAGAATTTAATGAAAAAAGTATTGCTTATTTGTATATTTGGGCTGGGCATCCTGTTATCCGCCTGCGGATCGAGCGCCGCATCCAGTCCTGCCGTCGGAGCAGTGGAAGGTTACGTCAACGCAATCGTTGCGAACGATGCGGACAAACTCTCAGCGCTTTCCTGCGCGGACTGGGAATCGGATGCGTTGATCGAACTGGATTCACTTCAGGCGGTGACTTCGACTCTCGATGGTTTCGCCTGTCAGGAGACAGGCACAGACGGAGAGGCAACCCTGGTCCACTGCGACGGAAAGATGATCCTCAGCTACAACGGCGAAAACCAGGAACTTGACCTGTCCACCCGCACTTATCAAGTTGTGGAACAAAGCGGCGACTGGCTGATTTGCGGAGTCCGCTAAAAGAATTTCACGACGAAGGGTCACGAAGGATCTCAAAGATTTTTCTTCGTGCCCCTTTGTGGTTAATAATTTTTATGAAAAGAATCCTATCCCGCGAAAACATCTTCGCTCTGATCTTCTGCCTGATCCTGATCGCGCTGGTCATCTTCACCGCAGACAGCAGTCCAACGTGGATCTATCAAGGTTTCTAAATGACGATCATCCAAATCCTGATCGTTGCGGCGGCCGCTTTGTTCTGGGGGCTGGTCATGCGCGAGCGCGGCCGCAAGTATTTTCTACTGATCGCGAGCGTTCTGTTCATTTTCTGGCTGCAGCCTGCCCTGCCTTTACGCGGATTCGATTTTTGGATTCCCCTTGCAACACTAACCATCACTGTTTTCAGTTGGTTCATCACCGCAGCCGAAGAATCACGCCGCGAAAAAAAGAATTGGGGCGTCGTTGCGATTCTCGCCGGGACTGTTCTACTTCTTAACCTGACCCGCTTCCTGCCCTTCGACTCGATCCTCACCCCGTCCCGCCCGCCTCAATCTTTAACCTTGATGCTGATCCTGGCATTCTCGAGCATCATCTTCCTTTTAGTGACTCGCGTGACGCACTTCCACGCCGCTTTATTAGCGGTCAGCATCATTGGTCTGATCGCATTTTTCCTATCCATAAAAATTCCAGCTCTGGCGTATTGGGTCAGTTACGGAATTCGCTCCCTTACGGATCAATCACTGACCGAAGCAAAAGCCATTGACCTGCGCTGGCTGGGATTTTCATACGTCGCTTTCCGCATCATCCACACCCTGCGTGACCGCCAAATGGGTCGACTGCCCGCTGTTGATCTGGCCGAATACGTAACCTATGTAATTTTCTTTCCCGCTTTCACCGCAGGTCCCATTGACCGCATTGAACGATTTATCAAAGATCTGCGAAAATCATCCACACTTGGAAACGATGAATTGCTGATCGCGGGTCAGCGCTTCATGCTGGGCTTGTTCAAAAAATTCGTTGTGGCGGATGCGCTGGCTTTGATCGCGCTGAACGATACGAATGCGTTACAAGTCCGCACAACTGGTTGGATGTGGATTCTTCTTTACGCCTACGCATTTCAGATCTACTTTGACTTTAGCGGATACACCGACATTGCCATTGGCATTTCCAAATTTCTGGGAATTCAATTACCTGAGAATTTTTCTGCGCCTTATCTAAAACCAAACCTGACTCAGTTCTGGAATAACTGGCACATGACCTTGACGCAATGGTTCCGCGCGTATTTCTTCAACCCGGTCACACGCTGGCTGAGATCGTGGAACAACCCCATGCCTGCGCCGGTTATGATCGCATCAACACAGATCGCGACAATGCTATTGATCGGATTCTGGCACGGCGTAACGTGGAATTTTGCGCTGTGGGGACTATGGCATGGAGTTGGTCTCTTCATTCATAACCGTTGGAATGACATGGCCAAAGTCCGCGCTGGGGAGTGGGCGACAACTCCTTTTAGAAAAAACATTTTGAATATAAGCGGAGTTGTAATTACATTTAACTTCGTCGCGCTTGGCTGGATATTTTTCGCCTTATCTTCAACGTCCACTTCGGTGCAGGTATTTTTGAAATTGTTTGGGATGAGATAATGAGGCTTTATGAAAACAATTAATATCATTCTAAAAGGCTTCCTTCTCTTCATTATCTTTAATGTAGTATTCGCCATTCTGCAACCGCGGGTTGGTAGTCTTTCGGCATACAATGTCATTTTTCCAGGGCGGGAACGGCTGCCGTTTGGGGAGAACTCAGCCAAGGCTTATAACCTGAGCCTGTTTGACCTGGATGCGATGTTCGCGTCGCATGAAATCAATGGTGATAATAAACAAGTTGATGAATTCCGCGTGATCCTGATCGGTGATTCTTCTGTTTGGGGGACATTGCTAAAACCTGAGGAGACTCTCGCAGGGCAGCTTAATTCTGCAGATTTTTCAGTGTGCGGGAAAAGTATCCGCGCCTATAATCTGGGATATCCAACCATTTCGTTGACCAAGGATGTGCTTCTGCTGTCACATGCAATGAAATATCAACCAGACTTGATCATTTGGCTGACCACCCTGGAAGCATTCCCAGTGGAAAAACAGACCGCATCACCATTGGTCGCCAACAACGAGGAAACCCTCCTTCGTCTGGCAACCAGATACGGGCTTATGGTTGACGCGAATGACCCTGCTTTTATCCGGGACTCATTTTGGGGTAGTACTATTATCGGGAAGCAGAGAGCGCTCGCAGATGTATTCCGCCTGCAATTGTATGGTGTGATGTGGGCTGCCACCGGCATTGATCAGACCTACCCGACTGATTATCAGAAGGCGCAAACTGACCTGGAAGCCGACCAAAAATTTCATAAGTTCGAGCCGCCTGTAATGGATGAAGACCTGCTTGCGTTGAATGTTCTTGAGGCTGGCATGAATATGGCAGGAGACACCGCCGTCATAATTGTCAACGAACCAATGTTGATCAGCACAGGCATAAACAGCGATATCCGCTATAATTTCTTTTACCCGCGCTGGGCCTATGATCAATATCGTTCGATGATGAGCGAGCTAAGCCTGAAAAATAACTGGACTTATACGGATCTTTGGGATGCGGTCCCTGCAAGTGAATTCACCAACAGCGCGATCCACCTCACCCCTGCAGGGGAAGCATTCCTTGCTCAAAAAATCAAACCCACTATTGAGGGGATATGCAAATAAGTTTAGGAGAAGGAATGTATAAAGTTCGGTTCATCTTGCTATTGGCACTCTCTTTATTAATAGCATCCTGCGGCAACAATGCCACTCAGCCCACCGTTGCCGCTTCTTTAAAAAGTTCAACACCGACCATACAAAAACCCGCGCCGCCAGCCGCAGAGACTCAAATCCCAACCGAGGTGTTTCTCCCTCCCACGGCACACCCCACTTTGGCGGCGGGAGAATGGCAGGACCTACCAATCGTACCAGCTATAAGCGACACAGTCATAGAAATCTATCGACACGGCCTTGAGTTGGGAAATGACCCAAATGCGTTCTCAAAGGTTGGTGACTGCCAAACCAGCACAGATTTCTTTCTGGTGGATTTCGATCATGAGGACCGTTACAATCTCGGAGAATACACTAATCTACAGCCTACAATTGATCATTATCAGGGATCTTTCTCACGCCAGAGCCTGGCGGTTAAGGATGGATTCAATGTGGCGGCGGTGCTTTCTCCTCTACGGGCAGATCCGAAATTATGCGAGAAAGGTGAAACCCCGCTGGCTTGCGAGATCCGATTGAACCATCCATCAGTTGTGCTGATCAGTATGGAGACGAATTTCAATTCACAAACCGCCGCCAAGTATGGCAGTTATATGCGCAAGATCGTTGAATATTCCATTTCACAAGGCGTGGTACCGATCCTTGCGACAAAAGCTGATAACCTCGAAGGTAATCACAGTATCAATGCCAAGATCGCAGAGATCGCCAGCGATTACGATGTTCCCCTATGGAATTTCTGGGCCGCGGTCCACGACCTGCCAAACAATGGTTTTGACCTGGGTCTTAACGATGGTTTCCATTTATCGCTTGGGAAAAATTATTACTTTGATGATCCAGCAAACATGGAACGCGCATGGCCTGTGCGGAATCTCACAGCACTGCAGGTGCTGGATGCTGTAAGAAGTAAAATAAATAAATAATAGGAGAACCCATGACTGAAAATATCACTGCCACCCTTGCAAAATTCATTGCAGAAAAAATATTGAAACAAGCAAATAAAGTTATCACACCCGACGAGTCCCTGATCTCCAGCGGATTGATCGATTCTTTTAGTTTGATGGATCTGGCATTATTTATTGAAGACACCTTCAATGTGCGCATCGAGGATACCGAGTTGAATGCCCAGACATTCGATAATTTGTCCCAGCTGACAGAGTTGATCGCTTCGCGGCAGTAAAGGAATAATCCGCAGATAGCAGATTGAACAGATTTTAAAGAAAAATCTGCGCCATCTGCCAAATCTGCGGACAGGAAATTCATGACAACACTCTCAAACCTTCTCCACCGCTCCTTTTTGGAAGTCCCTGAGAAAAAGAGCATTGTTTTGCAATTTGCCGGTCAGCCTGATTCGGAGTTGACCTATCGCCAGTTGATCCTCGGCGCGAATCAATACGCCTTGACTTATGCCCGCGAAGAAATCAAACCCGGCGAAGTGGTTTTGCTCATCCTTCAGCACGGACAGGATTTGGCCTTCTCTTTTTGGGGTGCGATTCTACATGGCGCGATTCCCGCGATCATGCCGTTCTTGAGCGAGAAACTATCACCAGAACGGTATCGCGCGGATTTGGCTTCGTTAATCTCAATCACAAAACCAGTAGCGATCATCACATCTGCCGAGTTCGAATCTGAGGCGCGCTCGGCACTCGTGCCCGGCGACTCGATTCGCAGGGTAATCATTACAAATACCATCGAACGGCAATCTGAACCTGATTTCGATTCATTGCAAGGCATGAAGGCATCACCAGAAGATATTGTCATCTTACAGCATTCGTCCGGGACAACGGGTTTGCAAAAAGGTGTGGCGCTCTCGCACAAAGCTGTGCTCAATCAACTTGAGGCATACAGCAAAGCCATTCAACTCGACCCCGAAAAAGATGTCATCGTCTCCTGGCTTCCTCTTTATCACGACATGGGATTGATCTCTTGCTTCCTCATGCCAGTTCTCTTGCGCGTGCCGGTCGTTGAATTGTCGCCTTTCGATTGGGTGCGCGCACCTTACAAGTTGATGCAGGCTGTTTCGCAATACAAAGGGACATTAAGCTGGCTTCCCAATTTTGCTTACAACTTTTGCGCGAACAAGATCCGCGAGCGAAACCTTGAAGGTGTTGACCTCTCCTCATGGCGGGCGATCATCAACTGCTCCGAACCTGTCCACGCTGAAAGCCATCGCCTCTTCGCGGAGAAGTTCGAGAAGTTCGGGCTGAATCCGCTAGCTTTGCAAACGTCATATGCGATGGCAGAGAATGTCTTCGGGGTCACTCAAAGTTCATTGGAAACCGGACCAACTGTCGTTGAAATCGACCGCGAATCCTTCATGATGGAACGCATCGTGACTCCGCCGAAAGCGGATCGCCCATCCATGAAAGTAATGTCGTCGGGACGTCCGCTTGATAACACAAGAATCCGCGTGGTCAACGAGAACGGTGAGGAAAACCTTGACCGCATGGTCGGCGAGATCATGCTGCAAAGCGACTGCATGTTGAGCGGTTATTACAACCGCCCCGATGCGACCGAATTGGCGATGCGCGATGGCTGGTACTTGACCGGCGATTACGGTTTTCTTTCGGACGGTGAGTTGTATGTCTCAGGCCGCAAAAAGGATATGATCATCGTCGGTGGAAAAAATATTTACCCGCAGGACCTCGAAGCGCTGGCCAGTGAAGTGCCCGGCGTGCATCCTGGCCGCGCGGTGGCGTTTGGCATGTACGATGAAGAAGCAGGGACGGAGGAAGTCGTCATCATCGCCGAAGTGGACAGCGAAGAACCGTCCGAGCAGGAAGCCATCGCGGACGCGATCCGCAAGCATGTGACCAAAAGCTCCGCCATTGCGCTGAGGCACGTCAAGGTGGTTGGAGAAAAATGGATCGTGAAAACCTCCAGCGGAAAAACGGCGCGTTCGGCAAATAAAGAAAAGTTCTTTAAAGAACTTGATGTAAACTAGAAGAAACATTCTGTAATACTGAAAGGCAACGCAATGCAATTTACAAAAGAAGAACTCGGCGAATTATTGAATGGAGAAAAACCGCTGCAACTGGCGGGCCTTGACCTCAGCAAAGCAGACCTCAGCGGAGCGGACTTGAGCAAAGCTGAGCTAAGCGGAGCAGACCTGAATGGCGCATTCCTTGATAAAGCCAAGCTGCGTTATGCCAACTTATATAAAGCAAACCTAGATGGAGCCAACTTGAGCAAGGCTAACTTCCATGGGGCAATCCTTACAGAATCAAACTTGAGCGACACCGACATGAGCGAATCTGACTTGAGCGGCGCCATTTTGACCGATGCGAATGTAAGCTATTCCAAATTAGTTGGTGCGAACTTGAGCGGGACAATTTTAAAAGAGACGAAATACAATACGTTCACCCAATGGCCGCTGGGGTTTGACCCAATAGCGGCTGGAGCCATCCTAGTAAAATAGATCATCAGGAAACAAAAAGAGCATCCCTTGAACAGGATGCTCTTTTTGTTTACGCGACTTCCACTTGTTGATTGGAATTCTTCATCAGCCAAACGTACCCATCTTCCAAACCGGGCTGCGTGGGCTGGGCACTCGAATACCCGTTGACATTTGCACCGACCAGCCGATATTGAGTCCCTTCCGCGAGATGCAGCATGGAGACGACAGTGAGATCGTGATTGGGCTTCTCCAAACCAGACATGGTCAACGTCCACACATGGCCTTCGGTGGCTTTGAGCATTTCGGCGGGGCTGCCGCGGAAGAGGATCTTTCCTTTTGCAAGCACAGCCAGATCACGGCAGGTTTGACCGATATCTTCGACGATGTGAGTCGAAAGCAGGACAATACGATCCGCGGCGAGGTTGACCAATAAATTGCGGAAGCGAATCCGCTCTTCGGGGTCAAGCCCCGCTGTTGGCTCGTCAACGATGAGCATTTTCGGGTCGTTGACCAAGGCTTGAGCGATTCCGACGCGGCGTTTCATCCCGCCTGAGAAGCCTTTTATTTTGCGCTTCGCCACTTCGCGCAGACCGACCATCTCCAACACTTCCGTCACACGTTGGCTGCGTTTGCGGGAGTCGTCCAGGCCCTTGAGGATGGCCATGTAATCCACGAATTGCTCGGCGGTCAGTTCGGTGTACATGCCAAGTTCCTGCGGAAGATAGCCGAGCATGGACTTGACCGCGTACTTGCCCGCTTCGGTGGTGAGGTCATGTCCGTTGACGCGGATGGAGCCGCCGCTGGGATTGACGATGCCTGAGAGGATACGCATGAGGGTGGTCTTGCCTGCGCCGTTGGGGCCAAGCAAGCCAAACATGCCAGAGTTGATCTGCAAGTCCACGCCGTTGAGGGCGTTGACCGTTTTGTTTCCAGAGCCGTAGGTTTTGGTGAGTCCAGTAATTTCGATCATGGTGAGTTCCTTTTTATTGCGTCATTGCGAGCCGCGCTTTTTGCGGCGACACTTGCGCCGCGCGCCAGTGCGGTGAGCAATCTCAATTACAGTCTTGGAGATTGCTTCGGGCTGTCGCCCTCGCAATGACGGATTAGATATACCTTTCCTGTTTTCGCAGCAAAGCCCATGCGACAAAGAGGAAGGCAATAGTGAGAGCGAATAGCGCGATCTGATTCGATACAAGGTCGGGGTGTTCGGGGCTGAGGATGCTCATGAAGATGTAGGCATATTTCCAGTTGTTGGCAGCCATTCCGTCGCGGACGATCAACTCCACGAACCAGACGAGGCCGACGAGGAATGAACCGACCATGGTTTGAGCGCCGGCCAATGCGCCAAAGGTTCCGAGCGCGATCAAGGTGAAGGTGGGCAGCAGCCAGCACAGTTGGACATTCACCCAATTGCCAAGTGGAGAAAAATCCACGCCGATGATGAGGCAGAAAAGCAAAAAGGCATTGGCGCAAACTGCTTGAATGAGAAAGATCAACGTGGTGCGTTCAAGCAATATCTGCGCGGCGCGGATGGGTGTAGCAAAGCGCAGTTCGAGCGCAGGGTCATCGAGGATGGCATACGCCGCCATGAAGCCGCCAACCAGCGGGACAGCAAAGCCAACATAGGCGCGAGCAATGTCATAGTTTTGCACTTCGTTGCGAAGAAGCAAGGTCAGGATGACGAAGAATGCCAGGAAAGCAAGCGGGAACCAAAGCTGGTCGAGGCGATAGGTGAGTAAAGTGTATTTCAAGGAAAAGCGTTTCATTCAAAATCCTGTTTTGTACACGGAATGGACGGATGACACGGAAAAGACATTTTTTGTTTTCCGTGAAGCTATTCGTTTTATCCGAAAATTATGCGCGGCGGGACTGCCATTGCAGGTAATAGTTGAGGACAACCATCACAGCCGTGATGCACAGACCAAGCACAAGCAGGTTGAGGTTGCATCCGTGGCGGTGTAGGTCAGCGGGTCCTGCAAGCCATGAAAGCCGCCGAAGTAACCTTGATAGGCGTGCATCCCGCCTGCGGTGAGCAATGTCCCGTTGAGGGTGGGGAAAATTTCTGGCGGGATGTAATTTCCCCAGAACCAATAGCCTGTGAACAGGATCTGATACACACGCAAGGGCATGATGAGCGGACATGCCAGTGAGAAGGCAATGACGAATGCAAAGGCAGGGGACGATCATTGCGAAGAATGTAACCGTCATGGCAAATATCAAATTGATGGGAGCATTGCCAGTGGCTACGAGGCCGGCTGTCACAACCCAGATCCACACAAGAACGGGAGCAAGGGAAGCCGCGAGCACGCCGAAATATTTCCCGAGGATGTACACCAAATTGCTGAGCGGCGTGCTGGACTGCAACTCATGCACGCCTACTCGAAAGTCACGCTGCATTCGGTCCGCGGCGAGGATGCCAGCCGCAACGGGCAGAAAAAGATTGAAGGTGTACGCCAGTTGGCCTGCGAATTGCCAGAGTGTGGCATCGGTGAAAATATCCCGTTCATCAGGCGAAGGCCAAAGGACGGAGACGGTGTAGAACAGGAACAACAGTCCATAAGCGATCCACATGCCTGAGCGGCGAATGGACATATTGAATTCATGGCGAAAGACGCCGATAAAACGAGACATGGGTTTCTCCAAATTCTTTATCATGCAGGAGACAAAGTGTCACAAAGGAAAACCTTCGTGTACCTTTGTGACACTTTGTGGTTAAAAGGTTTTTACATTGCTATCGATCTACGCCACTGCACCTGATCGCGGCCTGATGACCAGAGCGCGAACACGATGAGCGCAAAACCGAAAACGAAAAGCATGGCGGGGTTTTGCCAGAACTGGCGATAGGTTTCGAGCCACGGAGGATCAAACGCGAACCATTCGCCAAATGATATGAGAGAAGCATATTGCGCCGACCAAAACAGGTATGCAATGAACAAGGCGTTGCCAGTGCCGATCCACAGCGAGAGCATGAGCGCGAGCGCGGAGAGGAATGTCATGGGGGCGAGCCAGCCAAGGATGAATTCTCCCAGTGCTCGCGGTGGAATGATGAGAAGCAGGACAAGCGTGGCACAGCCTGCCAGAAACACGTTGTACGCAGAGACAAGAGTGAGCCGTGCCAGTAAGACTTTCCACGGTGAGATGGGTGTGGCAAAGGTCAACTCGGCGGCGGGGTCATTCTCCGAGCCGTAGATCAGCGTAACTGTTCCAGCGGCGATCATCGGCGCAAAGAAATACAGCACTTCCACGCGCTTCACCAATAACGCCATCGCCAAAAAGATGAACATCAAAGCGGCAGAGCCGATCCACAACTCGTTGTGGATGATGAGCATTTGCATGCGCAATAACTGTCCCGTGCTGCGCAATGCGCGTGTGAGTTTGTTCGGTTGGCGTATTGCTTCCAGTGCAGAATCTGCCAAATGGACGGGAGCAGGCATGAGTGAGTCTGAGGCGTTGATTTCATCCGCGACAGATCGCCAGAGAAGCAGATCCGCCTGACAGTCCGCACAGTCCGCGAGATGTTTTTCAAAATCGGCGCGCGCTTGTTCATCGAGTTGATTCGCGGCGTATAAAATAATTTGTTCTTCGTGGTTCATCGCCAATTCTCCTCGCTACGGCTGAGCACGCCGCGCAAATGCTGACGCGCATAACTCAAACGACTCTTGACCGTGCCAACGGGACATTTCAAAACAGCCGCGGCTTCGTTGAGCGACAGCCCTTGATAGAAGATGAGCTCGAGTACAGCGCGATGTTCAGGCGACAGGCTTTGCAAGCCATCACGAACCCAACCTTCTCTTCTTTAACTTGGGCCTGCTCCTCGGGCGTGGGCAGAGTCGCAGGGATGGTTTCTTCTGCTTCGCCTAAAAAATGAGGCGTGCTGCGAATGGCCTTCATCGCCGTGTGATGGACGATGCCCAACAGCCACGCAATGAGGCGGCCCTCGCCGCGAAATTTATTTGCCGTGCGCCATGCAGTGACAAGCGTGTTCTGCGTCACATCTTCGGCGGTGGCGGGGTCGTCGGTCAGGCGCAACGCGTACGCATAGAGTCGCTGACCATACTGCGCGTACAGATCGCGCACGGCATCATCATCGCCAGCTTGCATGCGATGGATCAGGTCGAGGTCGTCGGTGGGTTGCGTCATGGCGGGCTGCGTCTCTTGCGGGTTCCAGTGAATGGCAAGGTCTGCTGTTTGCATTGTATCTGCTTCTCGATAGTATGTACCAGCGAGATGCGAAAAGGTTCAAAATTGGTAAAGGCATGTAAAATTGGGACAGTAGGTCATCGCTGAAGTATGTCAAGGTTTGGAGAAAAATGGATCGTGAAAACATCCAGCGGCAAGACGGCAAGGTCGGCAAATAGGGAAAAGTTTTTAAGGAGTTGGGGAGTGAGAAGTAAAAGGTGTTGCCAAGCGACACAATCAATCGCATACAGTGTACTAAAACTAAGGAATGGATTCGGCCAAACGGATTACATCTTCTTTTGTGATTGTCGCTGATGTAGCAACCAACATGAATGTTCTTCCAGTGTTTTCCCAGATCATCCACGCACCTTTTGTATCATCCTTGGTTGGCCCCCAGCGAGAAGGATTCCATTTTCGAACTGAACCGGATAAATCAGAAAGCCATGCAGCGCCACGAAAAAAGACGGCGGGTTGATCATTTATCGCTATTACTTGTGGTTCATTTTCTGGTCCTACGGTGACGAAAGTTGCAACAGTGCAATCTGATCTATAATCATGCAAAGGCCCGTTAGAATCATATAATAACCCGTTAGGGCAAGAGCCCTCCCTTACCTCAAGCTGAATCGTCTCGCCAGAATTATCTTTCCACTGAAATAGAGCAGAAGATGGCGGAGTCTCGATTATGGAACCGTAATAAAGGGCTGCCCGTTCTTGAAGCACATAATCAGCTGGAACCCAAGTTGGTAATTTTGCAAAGAATGGGTAGTTAGTAGAAATATCTTGAGGGCTTAACGGAGTCCAAACCTCAGAATATGACTCACTTTCTTGGCCTTTAGCAGGTGTGGGTAGGAGCTCATCCCTGACCAAAACCGTCACACCTCTCACCGTTATCTTTTCAATAATATTTTCTACAACCGTAAGGGCCGCCGCACGGACAGTTGGCGACACGGTTAAAATCAAGGCAAAGGTCAAGCATAGGATAGCCAGTACAAAGGCTATTCGTTTTGAAGTAGAACGCCGACTAATAAACGTTCCTGTTTTTGCATCTTGGACGAGCTTTGTGTAAAGAGTTTGGTTAAAATCAGGGCGAGGCGATTGGCGAAACTTCGAAAAGAAATCATCGTTCATGGTTATTTCTCCCATTCAACGCGCAAATGCTGCGTTACGCGATGAAGAATGGTGCCAACATTGGATTCACTCATTCCAACCAACTTGGCAATTGTGCGATTGGCAAGGCCGGCGCCGTATTTGAGTGCAAATAATTCACGGTCACGGTCTGTTAGTTGGGCGAGCAGGATTGAAAGCCGCTCAAATTCTGAACGTTTTTGGATCAAACCTTCCACGGTCTCGTCATCAGATACGTGAATGGCAGCATCAAGCGAAACTTCGGGATGTGGTTTGCGGAAGTAATCGGCGAGTATATGCCTGGCGATAGTAAACAGCCAAGTTGAGAATGCGGCCAAGTCATACCGGTATCGGTGACGATTCCGCCATGCCTTCTCGAATGTTTCAGCGGTTAAATCTTCAGCCACATGGTCATCGCCAACTCGATAGCGGAAGAAGTTAAAGAGGCGGGGTAAGTCTGCTTGATATGCGGCTTCCCAATCCACCTCGCGGGCGGGAACGAGCGATTTTCCGAAGAAGCGTATTTGATTTGTCATCCTACAACATTATACGTTTTTGAGCTAAAAGTATCACAGCAAGGCAAAGATTCCATCCCTGATTATCCATTTTTCGTAGTATATTTTCCCCCTCAAAGGAAGAGAATCATCTATGGCATTAATCGATTTTAAAGAGGTGAGTCTCGGTTCCTGCAAATACGCTGAATCCATCGAAGTAAAGATTAAGTCATTCAACACATCCCTGCAATTTCAAAGGCAATAGCGACTCATGGATCTTTCTTCACCGCTTTTTTTGTTTTTGTTTTTGCCTGTTTTCTTATCTATATATTTAATCAATAATTACCTGTTCCAAATCCAAGGATTAAAGCTGCCCATAATTTTGGCAGCAAGTGTTCTTTTTCTAACATGGGGAGAGCAGACAGCTTTGTGGTGGCTGGGCGGCATCGTAATTTCCGGGTACGCCGCGGGGCTTGTCATCGCGAAAACCAGGGAAACTGGCGGGCGTTTTTCATTATGGCTTTGGGCTGCAATTGTGGTGGATTTGGCGATCCTTTCTTTTTTCAAGTTCAGCACTGCCTTTGGTGAGTCTGATTTTATACAGTTGCACCTACCTCAAATCCCGTCCTTCCCTGCAAGCGGGCTGGCAGTTCCCATCGGTCTATCCTATATCACCTTTCAAGTTATCTCCTACCTGGTAGATGTCTGGCGTGGAAAAATATCCGTTGAAAAAAACTTTATCGCATTGTCAACCTACCTGTTATTCTTCCCAAAGCTTATCTCCGGGCCGATCACAAATTACAAGTCATTTGCACGACAGATGGAGCAGCTCAATCCCTCCAGCGACGATATAGCAGCAGGTTTTCGACGTTTCCTCAAAGGCTTCGTAAAACGCGCATTGATTGCCAGCCAATTATCTCCGATGGTGAATGCGGTATTCAATCTTCCCACAGCCAATGTTGAGCCTAAATTTGCATGGCTGGCACTAATCGCTTTTGCGGTACAAATTTTCTTTGATTTTTCCGGGTACACCGACATGGCAGTCGGTCTGGGAATGATGATCGGCATCCGTTTACCTGAAAACTTTGATTTCCCATATATTGCCCAAAGCGTCAACGATTTTTGGCGTCGTTGGCATATGACCCTTTCCACCTGGTTCCGTGAATATGTATTTTTTCCGCTGGAGCGAAGGCGTTTTAAGTGGGCCGGCCAGCAAATGAACATTCTTATCGTTTTTGTATTAACTGGTCTATGGCATGGATTCAAACCCACGTTTATTGTCTGGGGGCTGCTGCACGGATTTGCATTAGCCGTGGAAAGCGCCGGTTTTGGACATTCGCTAAAACAAGCATGGCGGCCAATCCGTCACATATACACCCTGTTCACCATCAGCGCGGGCTGGGTATTTTTTCGCTCGAACAGCCTGCTTTTTGCTTTTGAGTTTTTTGGTCGTTTGGCTGGCAACACATCAAACCTGACGCCGATTCCTTTCAGCGCGTCAACTCCACTGCCATTTATTGAGCCGTCTTTCATCCTCGCGTTGACAGCGGGTATTTTCTTTTCACTACCCATTTCTTCCGTATGGAATAAATTTTGTGCGAAGTTTGACGGACATCGTATTTTCTTATTATTATTTTTTGAAGATGCATCGCTTGTCTTGTTGTTTATATTAGGGCTTGCCCTGCTGCTAGGCAGCAGTTTTCAGCCGAATCTTTACGCAAACTTTTAAGAATATTGGGTTCAACCATGTCCAACATACCATCGCCACCCCATCGCTATTCCCAATTCTTCCTTCTTTTTATTTTTTGTACCACCGCATTCATAATGGCCAAGAGTCTTTACTCCGGCATGGCAGACTTTCAGGATAATCTCTACAAAAAGGACTGGCTTATAGAGCAAGGCAATTTATTCCGAATCACCTTGAAAGACAGGGTATATCCGAACGCGCTAATTGGAAAAACGGCTGGATGGAATACACAAGCGACGGCAATATCGACGACTTTCAGAATGTGGAAGGATTTAAAAGCAAGGAGGATATTGCAAAGAAAATAACGAGTCTAAACCAATACTTAAATGAGCAGGGTATTTCATTGGTAATTGTAGTTGCACCCAACAAAGCCAGTATTTATCCGGACAAACTTCCAGATCAGATAAAGCCCCTCTCCGCGCAAACAAGGCTTGACAGCCTAATTTCCTATTTGGGAACAAACAACCCGCCATTAATCCTGGACCTCAGGCCGGCGTTACGGGCCGCACGCCAGGATCAGGATGTCTATTACAAAACAAACACCCACTGGAATGGCTATGGCGCCTTTACGGCATACACGAAGATCATTAACGTTCTCGCAAGTTCGCATCCTGAACTTCAGCCCTACGAGGCCGCTGATTTTAATTTAGTGACAACGGATCCTGATGTACAGGATATTTCAAAGCTGATGAACGCAAATTTCATTAAAGAGTCAAGTCTATATTTCACGCCAAAAACGACCACAGTTCATACAGAACAACCAGAAGATTACAGTGGATACAATCAATTTTCCCAAATCCCAGATAGTGATCTGCCAACGCTCCTTATGTTCCACGATTCTTTTGGCGCTACCTACTTGAATGATTTCTTAAGTTTAAATTTCAAAAAATCGCATTTTATTCACCTAACGAGCGTGTCCCAATATTTAAACAAAGAATCCATCCACTATTTCAATCCCGACATCATCATTATTGAAATAGTAGAGAGGAATCTAGAACAACTCAACAGGTATCTTCCAGATATTTTGCCTGAATAAAAGAACCTATACCGGCAGATGTGTTTTTTGTATATCCGGAATTGACAAACAACCCAACCTGCTATTTTTTTTTAAAACTCATTCAGCGGTGGTCTTCTGGCGGCCGCCTTTTTCTTCCCTGATTATCAATTTTTCGTAGTATATTTTCCACCTCAAAGGACATGGATCATATATGGCATTAATCAGTTTACAGGATGTGAGTCTCGGCTTCGGCGGACCGCGCCTATTTGACGAGATCAACTTGCAGATCGAACAGGGCGAATGGGTCGGCCTGTTGGGTCGGAACGGCATGGGGAAGTCCACTTTGCTTAAGTTGGTCAATGGCGACATTTCACCACTAAGCGGAACCATTGCCCGTCAGCAAAATTTACGTGTGGCCTATCTACCGCAGGAAGTCCCCGCTGGTGTTGAAGGCAAAGTATTTGACATCGTCGCGAGCTGGGATGAAGCGCCGCGTCATGCTCGCGCGCGGACTGGTCAAAAAGCCCGATCTGCTTTTGTTGGATGAACCCACCAACCACCTTGACATTGACTCGATCAACTGGCTCGAAGATTTTCTAAAGCGCTGGGGCGGCACATTATTATTCGTCAAGCATGACCGCATCTTTCTGCAAAGTTAACCACGCGCATCATTGAACTGGATCGCGGTCATCTCTTCGATTGGGATTGCAGTTACAAACCTTTCTCGAACGCAAGGAAGCCATGCTCTCCGCCGAAGCGGAGCAAAATATCCTCTTCGATAAAAAACTGGCGCAGGAAGAAGTTTGGATCCGCAAAGGCATCGAGGCGCGGCGCACACGCAATGAAGGCCGCGTGCGCGCGCTGAAGCGTCTGCGCGAGCAGCGCTCGAACGGCGTGAACGCCCAGGCAAAGTGAAGATGCAAATCCAGGCTGAGAAGCGTTCTGGCAAACTTGTCATCGAGGCGGAGAACGTCAGCTATTCTTATGGCAATCAAACCATCGTCCGCGATTTCACCACCACCATTCAACGCGGCGACAAGGTTGGCATCATTGGCCCAAATGGTTCGGGCAAAACAACTTTGCTGCGTTTACTGCTCAATGAATTAACTCCGCAAACTGGAAGCGTTGAATACGGCACGAATTTGGAGATCGCTTATTTTGATCAACTGCGCGCGCAGCTCGATGACAACAAATCCATTTTGGATAACGTCGGGCAGGGGCGCGACACGGTCACGATCAACGGGCGCACGCGCAACCTGATGGGCTATCTCGAAGATTTTCTTTTCACGCGCGAGCGGGTCAATGCGCCCATCAGCGCGCTTTCGGGCGGCGAACGCAATCGTCTCTTGCTGGCGCGGCTCTTTGCCCGTTCCGCGAATCTGCTCGTGCTGGATGAACCCACCAACGATCTCGATGTTGAAACGCTGGAAATTCTCGAGGAACTTTTGCTCGACTATGATGGCACGCTCCTGCTCGTCAGTCATGACCGCGCCTTTCTTAATAACATCGTCACCAGCACGCTTGCAATGGATGGAAATGGCAAAGTCACAGAAACTGTCGGTGGATATGATGAGTGGAAGCGGCAGGCTGATCTGCTCGACAAGCCCGCTTCAGACTCAGCAAAGCCTGCCTCAACAACCCAAACAGAATCAGCGCCGAAAGATTCGTCGGCTCCGCGCAAATTAACATACAAGGAACAACGCGCACTCGAAGCGCAAAAACAGGAACTCACCGAACTCCCCAGCGCATCGGATCCCTCAGAAGCCGAAGTCCACGCCCTCAGCGCCGCAATGGCCGATGCCTCCTTCTATCAACAAGACAGCGCCAGGATCACATCCACAGTGGACAAGTTAAATCAATTACACGATGAACTCGCGCAAGCATATCAACGCTGGGAAGAGTTGGAAAAGCTACAATAATGTCATTGCGAGAAGGTCTTTAGCCCGACGACACTTGCCCTGGCGCGCAGTGCCAGGGAGCAATCTCCTTATATCAGGGGGCTGCTTCGCGATAAACCTGCTCGCAGCGACATCCCTTCTAAAGCGCAACACCATTCATCAACGCTGACCAATCTTCAAAATACGGAACATCAAATTGATCGAACGCTTCAGCTTTCGAAGCACTGCCTGAGGTCAATCCATAAGCCTGCACATCCACATAAAAGCCAGCGTCCTTTAATATCTCACCCGCCTTGCGCGTCGAACGGATCCCCCCCATCGTATCTTCCACCACGATCAATTCAAATTTATTCGGCAGCTGCTTGAACATGCCATTCAACTTGCCAGTCTCGCGCCATTGATGCGCCGCCTGTAAAGCAGGCCATTCTTCGCCTGTCCATGCGGCGAGAGTTGCAGCCAAAGCCTGAAAAGGTGAAGGTTTCTTTAATGCTGCGGGGTCAAGTTGATATTGGGCGGCAAGATATTCCAGCTTGCCAAAAGCCATCAAGGGAATATCAGCCAACCCAACGAGTTCGAGCGCGATCTCCGCTTCCAGGTGCGTACCCAAAATGTGAATCAGAAACCTCTTTCGGCGGCGCAGAAGGACGGGCTGTTAATCCAGCCAGGCGAAGGGTTGATCGGCGCAATCGTCCACGAATTTCATCATCTATTTTTGAGCGGTCAGTGAGTATGCGAAAGAGTCCGTTTCAATTTCTGCGGGCAATTTATAGGTCTGGCTGAATATTGGCTGCCCAGGGTGTAGTGCTGAAACAATCGCATGGTGTGCGAAAAATTGACATTACGGGATTGACTTAAGATTGGTGCGGAGATCCGCAGGGATAAAAAGGAAAACATCCCTGCTGCAGGGCAGCCTCGGCGGGATATTGCCCGCAGTGAACTCAAACTCAGGGACATGGAAGTTCACGGGGCAGATACCCATTGACGTGACGGCCGATCTCCACCGCCGCGGATGACAGGGCCGCGGGCAGATTTATTTTGGGTAATGGGCAAGAATATCATTCCACAAAGTAGCGAGCAAAAGCGGAACCATATCCCATTCGCTAAAGATTCCGCGCTTCTCCAATTCAGCCAGTTTTTCTTCGGGGAAATCGAAATGGTCAAGTCCCATCAGGCTGGCATAATGATTCAATGTGGAGTGCAAAGCGGCGCGATATCCGCCGTGACTGACCAGCACGCCGTCAATGTCCAGTAAAACGATCTTCGTCATTTGTGGCGCTTCTCCAGCTCGGCGAGGATATGCGCGGGGGTGAGTCCACGCGCAGAAAGAAGCACGAGCGTGTGATAGGTTAGATCAGCCACTTCTTCGACCAGACGCTGATCTTCCTGCGCCAGCGCCGCCACCACGACTTCAGTCCCCTCTTCGCCGACTTTCTGCGCGATCTTTGGCAAGCCTTCCGCGAACAGGCTTGAAGTGTATGATTTTTCGGACGGATTATTTTTGCGGTCTTCGATTATATCGAACAGCCATTGAATGCTCATTTTATTTCTCCAATTATTATTTCACGGTAAAAACAAGTCTGATTTCCGGTATGGCAGGCTGGTCCCGCAGGGTGGACAAGGATCAGAAGCGTATCCGCATCACAATCCACGCGGATTTCAATGACTTTCTGAATATTCCCCGACGTCTCGCCCTTATGCCACAACTCACTGCGGCTGCGTGACCAGAAAATTGTCTCGCCTTTTTCCAATGTCAAACGTAATGACTCTTCATTCATGTACGCCAGCATCAAGACTTGATTCGTCTCCGCATCCTGCACAATGGCAGGGACAAGGCCGTTTGAGTCAAATTTTATTTCAGGTATTTTCATTTATTTCTCCAGTAAAAAAAATCATCCGCAGATCTGGCAGATTGCGCAGATCAAAAAAATAAAATCTGCAAAATCCAATAATCTGCGGATCAGCTTTAATCCTCACAGGCACGCCCCAATCCTGCAATTCTTTTCAATTCTGCGATCTTTAACTTGCCATCGTGGAAAAGGGAAGCCGCCAGCGCGGCATCCGCTTTGCCTTCGGTCAGCACCTGGGCAAAATGAGATGGAGTCCCCGCGCCGCCCGAAGCGATAACGGGCACAGATACGGCCTCGGCAATGATGCGAGTCAATTCGATGTTATAACCAGCCAAAGTTCCATCTGCATCCATGCTGGTTAATAAAATTTCACCCGCACCCAACTTCACTCCGCGGGCTGCCCATTCGATTGCATCAATTCCTGTCGGGACTCGTCCGCCGTTGACATAAACTTCCCAGCTCAAGCCGCTTCGACGCGCATCAATCGCCAGCACGATACATTGCGCCCCAAAACGCGCCGCGCCTTCTGATAATAACTCAGGATTCTTGACCGCCGCAGAGTTGACGCTGATCTTGTCCGCGCCTGCGAGAAGTAAATTCCTCATGTCATCCACTTCACGGATGCCACCGCCGACGGTCAATGGCATGAAGACAGTTTCCGCCACGCGGCTGACCAATTCAAGCGTGGTCTTGCGTCCCTCGTTCGTCGCGGAAATATCGAGAAAGACCAATTCATCCGCGCCTTGTTCATCGTATAAACGCGCCTGCTCCACAGGGTCACCTGCATCACGCAGATTAATAAAGTTGACACCCTTTACCACGCGTCCATCTTTAATATCAAGGCATGGAATGATTCTTTTAGCCAGCATAAAATATCTCCTTCAAAACTGCAATGCGACTTATGTTAAGCACACTTGATTCATTCAGTAATGTTAAGTATATAACATTATGGTACATAAAAATGTTGGAAATCACCTCAAAGAGCTACGTGCAAAACTTGGAATGACCCAGGCTCAACTTGCCGAACTTGTTGGAATTGCGAGAGTCTCCATTATTGCGATCGAAAACGGGCGCTTTATTCCAACTGTTGAAACAGCTTTGCGTATCAGTCAGGCAGTAAATATTCACATTGAAAAAATCTTTTGGCTGCAGGAGAACAACCAATGAAAAAAGAATTCTTCCCATATTGCATTTCAAGATTTATCCTAAGCTCAGTCTTCTCCATACTTGTATGGGATCTCCCTTGACATCCGCTCTAATGACAATCGTTTTCTTTGGGTTATTCTATTCTATTTGCACAGCGGTTGGTTCAGCATAGACCTGGGAAATCCGTTCTTTCCCTTGCGTCGCGACTCTCACCGGACGGAGATTCAAAGAAAAGCGCTCGTTGCATCGATTATTATCAGTTTGTTGCTATACATAATTTCGATGCCGTTATCAACCCTCGTAGAATTCCAATGATCACTCAGAACATTGCTCTTTCCATCAGGATCTTCTCCTACTTCATCGCTCAATTTACCTTCTTCATCAAGGCTTGATTGAGCATCGTTCAATTTGATAGTCCTTCATACAACGCCCTGCCGATAATACAACCAGCCAAGCCAGCAGCATCCTTTGCTTCTATCAATCAGTGGTTTATTCACCACGGAAGCAATGACATCGAGTCCGCTTACATCAGCCAACTCGCGGGTGGAAGGGATGTTCAGCCCGCTGCCCAGTAACCGTCCTGGGATATCTGTAAAGATAAC